>NZ_JBMCZA010000162.1:26758-45200 GCF_048654705.1 Nocardioides sp. CPCC 206348 | reverse complement strand
GGTCATTCGTGGGCGAAGGTGATGGTGGGCAGGAGGCGCTGCAACCAGGCAGGTGTCGCCCAGGCGGCGCTGCCGGTCAGGCGCAGCAGCACGGGGAGCAGGACGAGTCGGACCAGGAAGGCGTCCAGCAGGACCGCGACGCCGAGGATGACGCCCATCTCCTTGGGTGGCAGCGGCCCGGACAGGGCGAAGGTGAAGAAGACAGCGACCATCACTCCGCCCGCCGCGAAGATCACGCGACCGGAGTGCGCCACGGCGCCGACCATGGCTTCCTTCGGATCCCCGGACTTCTCCCAGTGCTCCTTCGCGGACGCCAGGAGGAACACGGTGTAGTCCATCGCGATCGCGAAGATCATCGCGAAGAAGAACACCGGCGCCCAGGCGTCGAGGAAGCCCTGCGGCTCGAACCCGAGCAGTCCCGATCCGTGGCCGTCCTGGAACACCAGCCGCGCCACGCCGAAGGCAGCGGCCGTGGACAGCAGGCTGGCCAGGGTGCCGAGCAGCGAGATCAGTGGCGCCTGCAGGGCGAACAACAGCAGCAGGAAGCCCAGGACGAGGACCACGCCGATCACCAGCGGGGTCGAGCGGTCCAGCTGCGCAGTGAGGTCGATGTTCTCGGCCGCTGCGCCGCCGACCAGGGCCGATGACGGGAGGTCGGTCCGCAGCCGGTCGAGGATCCGGGGGAGAGCGGGGTCCGAGGGGTCGACGGTCGGGACGGCCTGGATCAGCTGGCTGCCCGAGCCGTCGCCGGCCGGCTGGGCCGGCAGGACGGACTCGATGCCGGCGTCGGCGGCGAGCACCTGGGTGGCGCTGGCGGCGTCCTCGTCAGGGACGACGACCTGCAGCATGCCGGGCGCACCGGGGCCGAAGGCCTCCTTGACCTGCTCGTAGCCGACGCGGGCACTGGCGTCGTCGGGAAGGACCTTGATCGACGGCATCCCCGTCTGCAGGCCGAGGATCGGCGCCGCCAGCAGCACCAGCGCCGCGGTGGAGCCGATGCCCCACGCCCACGGACGTCGCCACAGGTGCTCGCCCCAGCGGGCGAAGAGGGGGGAGCGGTGCTCGCCCACGCGGGCCCACGGCAGGGCGAAGCGGTTGATGCGTTGGTCCAGCTTGAACAGGACCAGGGGCAGCAGGGTCAGGGTGGCGCCGAGCACGAAGATGACCGAGATCATGATGCCGCCGGCCATCGAGCGGAACGACGGGGACGGCACCAGCATCACGGCGGACAAGGACACCAGCACCGTCGCGCCGGACAGCAGGACGGCCTTGCCGGCGGTGTCCATGGTTTCCGCGATGGCCCGCTGCGGCGAGCCCTGGCGGCCCAGGCGCGCGGCGCGGTAGCGCACGACGAGGAACAGGGCGTAGTCGATGCCGAGGGCGAGCGCGAACATCATCGCGAAGTTCATGGCCCAGATCGAGACCGGCACGAGCTCGTTGATCAGGACCAGCGAACCGGCTGACGCGACCAGGCCGGCCAGGGTGAGCAGCAGGGGGAGGCCGGCGGCGACCAGGGCGCCGAAGGCCAGCACGAGGATGGCCAGGGTCACCGGCCAGGAGTACAGCTCCGAGGTCAGCATCGCCTCGAGGTTGGCTTCGTTGAAGTCCGACCAGAGCAGGGAGGAGCCGGTCGGGTTCACCTGCACCGTGTCGGTGGAGAGGTGCTGGAGCTCCTCCTTCAGGTCGGTCGCGACGCGCACCATCTCGTTGGTGTCGACACCCGCGCCGGCGAGGACGACACCGGTGTGTTCGTCACCCGACATGCTGATGCCGGGCATCGGTGCGATCACCTCGGCCAGTCGTGGCTCCTCCTCGAGGATGCGGGTCACCTCGGCAAGCACCCGTGGGCCGTCGCCCTCGCTGAGCGGGCCGTCAGTGCTGTGCACGACGACCTGGATCGCGTGGCTCGCGGCGCCGCCGAAGTGCTCCTGGACCAGGTCGCGGGTCGCGACCGACTCCGAGCCGCTGGCCTGCCAGCCGGCCCCCGAAAGGTTCTTCTCGACGGAGGGGGCGAAGATCCCGAGCCCGATCACCACGACGATCCAGCCGATGCCGACCACCTTGCGGTGCTCGGTCACCCAGATGCCGAGTCGGCCGAGAGGGCCGGGGCGCCAGGTCGGCGCGGCCGGCTCCGTTGATTCCGCTGCTGTCTGCGTCACGGTGACGCCTCCTTTCCTTTAACCCCCCGGGGGGATACGATGACAACCGTAACAGATCCCCCCGGGGGGATGGAGAATCGAGAGGGGAATGCCATGGGCACCACCGAATTCACGATGAGCACCACCGTCGCGACGTCGTACGACGTCACGGTGGCGCGGGTGCGGGAACTGCTCGGTGACGCCGGATTCGGCGTCCTCACCGAGATCGACCTGCAGGCGACGCTGCGCGCGAAGCTGGGCGTGGAGGTGCCCGCCCAGGTCATCCTCGGTGCCTGCCGGCCGCAGCTGGCGCATCGGGCGCTCCAGGTCGACCCGCGGATCGCGACCTTGCTGCCGTGCAATGTCGTGGTCAGCGAGATCGGCCCGGAGCACAGCAGGGTCGAGGTGTTCGACCCGGCGTTCATGGCGACGATCGCACCGGATCCGGAGCTCAGCGCCGTGGCGGACGACGCCCGCGCGCGGCTGACCGGGATGATGGACGCACTGACCACCGAGGCGGGAGATCGCAATGCAATTGGAGCCTGAGGAGATCAAGGCCGTCATCACCCGGCTCAAGCGGGCGAACGGCCACCTCGCGTCGGTGATCCGGATGCTCGAGGAGGGCGCGGACTGTGAGGCGGCGCTGCTGCAGCTGGCCGCGGTCAACAAGGCGATCAGCCGGGGCGGCTATGCCCTCGTCTCGACCGGTCTGCAGAAGTGCTTGGCCGAAGGCGGCCCCGAGAGCGTCGATGCCAAGAAGCTGGAGAAGGTCTTCCTGGCCCTCGCCTGATCCAGGACACGACGGGTCGCTCAGGCGTCGTTGAGGATCTTCTGCACTCCGCTGAGTGCCACGAGGTTCCACAGGCCCGACTGCCGCAGCAGGTAGTGGCCCACCGGGCCCATGTCGACGAAGCTCGCCTCTGCCGCGACGACGCCGGCCCGTTCGACGTACCGCATCGTGGCCTTGGGCGAGGTGATGTGGTCGCGGGTGCCGTGGGCGGCGTGGAGCACCTTGCCGGCCAGCGCCTCGACCGGTTCGTCCTTCGGGAACCACGGAGCCAGGGCGACCACGCCGAGCACCGCCGGGTCGTCGGCCACGGCGACGGCGGTGCGTGCCCCCATCGAGTGACCGAGGATCACGACGGGGAGGTCGTACCGGCTGCGGATCTCGTCGAGGGCCCACCGTGCGTCCTGCACGGGGTCGGGCAGCGCGCCGGGCCGGGCGTTCCAGCCCTTGACCCGGTAGCGCAGCAGGAGGATTCCGATGCCGTCGGCCTTCAGCGCCGGAGCGAGGTGGCGGGCGAGCACGCGGCCGCGGCGCCACGACAGGCTCCGGATGCCCACCGGGCCGGGGCCGTGCTCCGCGCCCCCGTGCAGGACGAGCACGATCGCGCGCGGATCCTTCGGCACGCGCACGTCGGTGAACTTCGGCGCCTCGGTCATGTTCGTTGCCCCCGGATCAGTTGGTACGCCGCCAGCGCCTCGTTGCGCTGCACGGCATGGTCGACCATCGGTGCGGGATAGCCCCCGGGAAGTTCGGAGCGCCACGGCCGGTGGATTGCCGGAGTCGCGACGCCGGCGAGCTCGGGCACCCAGCGGCGGATGTAGTCGCCCGCAGGGTCGAACTTCTCGCCCTGGGTGATCGGGTTGAAGATCCGGAAGTACGGCGCCGCATCGGTGCCGCAACCGGCCACCCACTGCCAGTTGTGCTGGTTGCTGGCCAGGTCGCCGTCGACGAGGTGCGCCATGAAGTGCGCGGCACCGTGCTGCCACTCGACCTGCAGGTCCTTGACCAGGAACGACGCCACGATCATCCGCACCCGGTTGTGCATCCAGCCCTCGGCGAGCAGCTGGCGCATCCCGGCATCCACGATCGGGAAGCCGGTGGTGCCGCTCGCCCATCTCCCGAGGCGGTCCCTCAGCTCGGCGCCGGTGACGTAGGGGAGGTCGCGCAGCTCGGGGCGGAAGTACTCCGTGGCCGACGCCGGCCACGCGTGCAGCACCGACGCGTAGAACTCCCGCCAGGCCAGCTCCCGGCGGAACACCTCGCTGTGCGGGTCGGCCGGATCGAGACCGGCCAGCAGGGTGCGCGGGTGGACGCTGCCCCAGCGCAGCGCGGTCGAGAGTCGCGACGTGGCGTCCAGGTCCGGGCGGTCGCGGATGTCGTCGTACGGGGTGCCGACGAAGTCGCGCCAGCGCTGCAGCGCGGCCGCTTCACCGGCCTCGGGGAGCGTGGCGTCGGTGGTCGTCGTGGTCGTGGGGACCTGCTCGCCCGGGGCGCCGACCCAGTCGACCGCAGCCGGGTCGGAGTCCGCCGGGTGCCGCCAGCCGTGTTCCACCCAGGCCCGGTAGAACGGCGTGAACACGCGGTACGGCTTGCCCGCACCCGTGGTGAGGCGGCCCGGTGCGACGGCGTACGGCGAGCCGGTCCGGACCAGCGGGACGTCGAGCGTCTCCTCGACGTGCTGGTCGCGCCGGACGCCGTACGGACTGAAGTCGGCGCTGACGTGGACCTCGCGGGCTCCGGTCTCGCGGACCAGGTCGTCGAGCACGGCGGCGGGCCGGCCGGTGCGTACGACGAGGCCGGGCCCGTGGCGGCGCAGGTCGGCGTCGAGGGCGCGGAGCGAGGCGTGCAGGAACGCCGTGCGCACCGGTCCCGCGGACGCGAGCAGCACCTCGTCCAGCACGAAGACGGGCAGCACCGTCCCGGACTCCGCGGCTGCCAGCAGGGCCGGGTGGTCGCCCAGGCGGAGGTCCCGGCGGAACCACAGGATCGTCGGCGTCACCTCGCCATGCTGGCAGAGCGACAAAGCGCTAGCGTGACCGGCATGCGGGCACCTGAGTACTCCGACGCACGGCTCGCCGCGGACCTCGCGGCCGCCGCCGGCGAGCTCGGACAGCCCCTCACCGCCAGCGCGTACGACGCCTGGCAGCGCAGCCACGACGCAGCGTCCCCGGCGCTGCTGATCCGCCGGTTCGGCTCCTGGAACGAGGCCTGCGCCCGGGCGGGCGTCGCGACGAACAAGACCCGGTCGACCACCCGTCGCTGGAGCGACGACGACGCCGTGGCCATCGTGGCGTCATACCTCAAGGCTCCAGGGAGCACCGGCACGTTCGCGGACTACTCGGAGTGGGCGCGGCAGCAGGACGGGGCGCCCAGCGGCGCGACGCTGCGCCAGCGCTGCCCGTGGGCCGAGATCAAACAGCGCGCGGAGGCGCACAACAGCTCAGGCGGGTCGTCCGCCGGCCGATGACCCGTGGGTGACGTACACGCCACGTCCCTACCGCCGCACGACGATTCCGAGCGCCGCAACGCTGCACGGTCTGCGTCGGTTCACGAGCGGGTACACGCCGGCGCTGCGCAACCAGGTCACCGCAGCCGGCGGCTTCGGCGCGTGGTTCAACCGGCAGCTGGCCGACGCGTACGACGACAACGTCTACGTCCAGACCGCCCGCTGGTGGCCCTCGATCAACGCGTCGCCCGCGACGGTGTGGCAGCGACACAAGGACGAGGTCGAGGAACTGTGGCGGGCTGACGCGAACTACCAGTGCTGGGCGCTGGTGCGCCGGTACGGCTCGCAGCGGCAGGTGCGGGAAGTGATGGCGGAGTTCTGGGAGCACCACCTCCACGTGCCGGCGACGGGTGAGGTCGGGCCGTTCCGGTCGTCGTACGGAAAGACCGTGCGGACGCACGCACTGGGTCGCTTCGACGAGCTCCTGCCCGCCGCGATCACGCATCCGGCGATGGCGGTCTACCTCGACAACGCGAACTCCTCGAAGTCCGCCCCCAACGAGAACCTCGGGCGTGAGCTGCTCGAGCTGCACACGGTGGGGCGGGGGGAGTACGGCGAGGACGACGTGAAGAACTCCGCGCGCATCCTCACCGGCTACCGCGTGGGGCTCTGGTCGGACTGGGCGTTCTCCTACGATCCGGCGAAGCACTGGACCGGGCCGGTGCAGGTGATGGGCTTCGCGCACGCCAACAGCGATCCCGATGGCCGGGCCGCGCTGACGGCCTACCTGAAGTACCTCGCACACCACCCTGCGACCGCACGGCGCATCGCGCTGAAGCTCGCCCGACGGTTCGTCTCCGACACGCCCCCCGACGCGCTCGTCACCCGGCTCGCGCAGGTCTACCTCGCCAACGGTACGGCGATCCGGCCGGTGTTGAAGGCGCTCGTGGCGTCCTCGGAGTTCGGGGCCTCGCGGGGCAGGAAGGTCCGTACCCCACCCGAGGACGTCGTCGCGACCTGGCGGGCGGTGGGTGCCCGCTTCACGGCGCCTCCGCGGACCAGCGACGACTCGTCGGGAGCGAACGCGATCCTGTGGCAGAGCCAGTCGATCGGGCTCACCCCGTTCGGGTGGCAACGACCCGACGGGCGGCCCGACACCGCCGCCGACTGGGGATCGACGTCGCGGTTCCTCGCCTCGCTCGACGTCCACTTCACGATGGCCGGCGGCTGGTGGCCCAAGGTCGGCACCGGCTACCGCAGCGCGGTCAGCTGGCTTCCCCAGCGGCGGATCCGCTTCGACGAGCTCGTCGACCACGTCGCCCGGAGCGTGCACGGGGCCGGCTCGACCGCCCTGCTGCTGCAGGTCGCGTGCGAGGCGACCGGGTGCCGGCCGTCCGAGGTGATCAGCTCCACCCACCGGATCGTGCGGTGGGAGTGGGCGCGGCTGCTCACCGTGTTCCTCGACTCACCGACGCACATGACGAGATGAGGTGGGACTGGTGACTTCTTCGGCTTCTTCTGGTCGGTGTGCTGAGGGGTGCCCGGAGTTCACGCGGATGTCGCGGCGGGGGCTGCTGCGCGGTTCGGTCGGGGCCGGGGTCGGCGTGACCGCGGTCAGTGCCTTCGGGACCGCCTTCATGGAGACCTCGTACGCCGCCACGCGATCCGCACCCGCCGTCCTGGTCGTGCTGTCGATGCGCGGCGCCGTCGACGGGATGAGCCTCGTCGTCCCGCACGGCGACCCCGTCTACTACGCCGCCCGGCCGCGTATCGCGGTGCCGTCCGAGACGCTGCTGGTGAAGGACGGGTTCTTCGGCCTGCACCCGAACCTTGCCCCACTCCTGCCGCTGTGGGACGCCGGCCAGATGGCCACCGTCCACGCCACCGGACTGCCTGCACCCAACCGGTCGCACTTCGCCGCCATCGAGGAGGTCGAGGACGCCGACCCCGGGTCCACCGAGCGGGTCGGCTGGCTCAACCGACTGATCGGCCGCGACAGCTACACCAACCCGCTCCAGGCGATCAGCTTCGGCGAGTCCGTGACACCCGTCGCGCTCGCCGGTCCGCAGGCCAGCGTCGCTGTCGACACCATCGCCGACATGCAGCTGGCCGGGGCGGACAAATGGGACACCGCGCGCCGGCGCCCGAAGTCGATGCGGACGATGTGGGCTGGGGCGCCCGGACCGCTGGGCGTCGGCGCGCGGGCCGCCATGCAGGCCGTCGGAGACTTCGCCCCCGTCCGGGCCGTGCCCGCCGCACCGGCGAACGGCGCGGCCTATCCCTCCGGCGACTTCGGCAAGGTGATGGCCGCCGCTGCGCGCACCATCCGTGGGGACGTCGGTGCCGACGTCATTGCCGTCGACTACGGCTCCTGGGACCACCACGCCGACCTCGGCCCACTGGCCTGGGGCCAGATGCAGAAGATGACGACCGAGTTCGCCCGCGGAGTGGCGGCGTTCTTCACCGACCTGGGACCACTGGCCGCGAAGGTCACGCTCGTGACGCTCTCGGAGTTCGGTCGTCGTACCAAGGAGAACGCGAACTACGGCCTCGACCACGGCTACGGCACCGCCATGATGCTGTTCGGTGCGGGCGTGAAGGGTGGCTACCACGGCACCTGGCCGGGCCTGACCAACACCGCCAACGCCGACCTTCTCGTCACCACCGACTACCGCAGCGTCCTCGCCGAGGTGGCCGTGAAGCGGATGGGCGCGTCGTCCGCGCAGGTGTTCCCGGGGTTCCAGCCTGAGACCGTCGGCGCGATCGCTGGTTGAGGTGCGAGCGAAGCGAGCCTCGAAACCTAGACGAGTGAGATCGCGAGCAGGATGACGGCGATCGCGGGGAAGGTCAGCTGGGTCAGGGCGGCGCGCGCCTTGTCGGGGGAGGAGATCAGCAGGACCAGGCCGGCCGCGACCATCGAGCCGGCGCCGCAGAACACCAGCGTCGCGCCGACGTCGTCCTTGTCGGCGAGGATCGCGCCGATGCCGCCGGCCGTGATCAGCGCGAGGAACAGGTTGTAGAAGCCCTGGTTGTAGGCCAGTTCCTTCGTCGCCTCGGCCTCCTCGGCACTGGTGCCGAAGGTCGCGCGGGTCTTCGGACTGGTCCAGGTGAGCGACTCCATCACCCAGATGTAGACGTGGAGCAGGGCGGCCAGCCCGGCGAAGACGAGGGCGACAGCGGTCATGGCGGGTCCTGCTTTCAGGCGGTGGCGTCGGCCGTGGGGTCGGTCAGGAGGGTCTCCAGACTGACAGGTTCGCGTCCGGTGAGCAGGCGTACGTCGCCGCTCACCGGGGCCAGTTCACCACGCGCCACGGCTGTGTACGTGGAGACCCACGCGTCGTACTCCCACGGCTCGGCGGGCCAGCGCAGCCGGGACGCGTAGGCCTCCTCGAGCGTCTCGTCGTGGAAGGTCACCGGGCGGCCCGTGTGGGTCGACAGGATCGCCGCGATCTCGGTGAAGGTGAGGGCCTCCGGCCCCGTCAGGTCGTACGTCGACCCGGCGTGTGCCGTGGGTTCCAGCAGCGCCGTGACGGCACAGCGCGCGATGTCCGCACGGGCCACGGCGGAGACCCGGCCGTCACCCGCGGGGCCGCGGATCACGCCGTCCTCGCCGACCAGGTCGGCCATCAGCTCGAGGTAGAAGTTGTCGCGCAGGAAGGTGAACCCGAGCCCGCTCGCGCGGATGTGTTCCTCGGTCGTCCAGTGGTCGCGGGCCAGCGTGAACGTGCAGTCCGGCGAGGCAGCGAAGAACGACGTGTAGACGATGTGCTGCACACCGGACGCGGCTGCGGCGTCCACGAACGCACGGTGCTGCGCGAGGCGGTCGACGGCCTCGGCACCCGACACCATGAACAGGGTGTCGACGCCGGCCAGCGCCGAACGGGCGAGGTCGTGGTCGTCGTACGCGAAGAGGACGGGGGCTGCTCCGGGCAGTTCGGGCGCGCGCGACAGGTCGCGGACCAGCAGGCGCTGCTCGATGCCCTGCTCCGAGAGCGCCCGGGCAACGAGTTGCCCGAGCGCTCCCGTGGAGCCGGTGACCGCGAGGGCCGGCCCCGTGATCACAGCAGGTCTTCGTCGTTCAGCCAGTCCTTCGCGATGGTCGCGGCCGGCAGCTTCTCCTCGACGCTGCGGGCGTTGAGGGCGATCAGGTCCTCCGGGGACATGGCGGCGCTGATCTTGTCGATGATCGCGGCGGCGTCGTCGTCGACGTCGTCGCTCGCCACCGGGACGAACGCCGACGCCAGGAACAGGCCCTTGGAGTCGGTGAGCGTGACCAGGTCGTTCTTCTTGATCGACGGGTCAGCGGTGTAGATCAGGCCGATCTGGATGTCGCCGTCCTTGAGGGCCTTCACGGTGAGCGGGCCGCCGCTGTCCTCGATCGGCGCGAACTTCACGTCGACGCCGTACGTCTTCTTCAGGCCCTTCGGGCCGTTGGGGCGCGACTCCGCCTCGGAGTTGGCGCCGAACACCAGCGGGTCGGTGACCTTCTTGAGGTCCTCGATCGTCGCGACGCCCCACTTGTCGGCGAACTCCTTCGTCACGACGTAGGAGTCCTGGTCGGTGGCGGGGGAGGCGTCGAGCAGGCGCAGCCCCTTGGGCAGTGCGTCGCCGAGGGCGGCGTACACCTCGTCGGGCTTGGTGGCCGTGGCCTTCGGGTCGAGGGCGAGGAGCAGCGGACCGGTGTACTCCGGGAACAGGTCGATCGCGCCGCTCTCGATCTCGGGCAGGTAGACCTCGCGCTGGCCGATCTGGAACTGGCGGTCGACCTTGATGTCGTCCGCCTCGAGAGCCTGGGCGTAGATCTCCGCGACGATCTCGTTGGAGTAGTAGGCCTGCGAACCGATGACGATGGTCGCGCTGTCGCCGTCATTGTCGGAGGCCAACGGGTCGGAGCCACCGCACGCGGTGAGCGTGAGGGCGCTGGCTGCGGCGAGGGCCACCAGATTGCGGGCCATGCGACGGGTCGTCAGGCGAAGGGGGGTCATGGTCAACCTTTCGAAGGCGCAGCCCCGGCGGGACTGCGGGTCGGGGAGCCCGGGGAGGGGGTGTGGCCCCGGCTGGCGCGCTGGAGGGCTCCGAGCGCGAGATCGAGGAGCAGGGCGAGGCCGGCGACGAGCAGCGCACCGGCCAGCATCTGCGGGTAGTCGCGGGTCTTGAGGCCGGCGAAGAGGTAGCGGCCCAGGCCGGTGTCGGAGATGTACGCCGCCAGGGTGGCCGTGGCCACGATCTGCAGTGTGGCGGCGCGGATCCCGCCGATCAGGACGTCGGCGCCGAGGGGGATCTCGACGCGGGTGACGATCTGCCACTCGCTCATCCCGATCGCCCGGGCGGCGTCGACCGCGCCGTCGTCGGCGGACTCGATGCCGGCGTACGCACCGGCCAGCAGTGACGGGAAGCCGAGGGCGACCAGGGCGAGCAGTGGCGCCTCGACGCCGATGCCGAGCCACAGTCCGAGCAGGGTGAGCAGGCCCAGCGTCGGGACGGCGCGGACGGCGCCGGCGACGGCCACGACGAGGAGTCGCCCGCGGCCCGTGTGGCCGATCAGGATGCCGAGCGGCATGGCGAGTACGGCGGCGATGCCGACCGCGGCGAAGGTGACCCACAGGTGCTGCAGGATCCGCGTGTCGATGCCGCCGGGGCCGCCCCAGTGGGCGCCGTCGAAGATCCAGTTGAGCGCGTCGCCGAAGAGGCTCATGCCGACGCACCTGCTTTCGTCTTCGTGGTGGTGCTGCGCTGCCAGGGGGTCATGGCGCGTCCGGCCGCGACGATCAGCAGGTCCAGCACGACCGCCAGCAGCATCGTGCCGATCACACCGGTCGCGACCTCCTCGCGGATGTTGCGCTGGAAGCCGTCGGTCAGCAGGCTGCCGAGGCTCGAGATGCCGACCAGGGCACCGATCGTGACGAGGCTGACCGTGCTGACCGTCACCACGCGGATGCCGGAGACGAGCACCGGGAGCGCGAGGGGCAGGTCCACCCGCCAGAAGATGCCGGTCGGCGAATAGCCCATCGCCTCGGCAGCCTCACGCACCCGGCTGTCGACCGAACGGAACGCGTCGGCCGCCGTACCCGCGAGCAGGGCGGTGCCGTAGATGGCCAGCGCCACGATCAGGTTGGTCTCGCTGCGCAGCGGGACCGACAGGACCACCGGGACGACGATCAGCAGCGGGAGCGCGGGCACGGAGTACAGCAGGCTGGCGGCGCCGAGGACGACCGTGCCGACGCGGGGCCAGCGCCAGGCGATCCGGCCGAGGACGATCGCGACGACGATGCTGATGAGGACCGCGGGCACCGCGAGGCGCACGTGCTGGCCGAGGAGGTCCAGGACGAGGTCGCGGTTGAGGTCGAGCCAGGTCATGCCTTGAGCACTCCGACCGGGCGGTCGTCGCCGTCGACGACGACCTGCTGGCCGTCGAGGTGGATGGTGCGCAAGGTCCGCTCCGCGCGGTCGGTGCCGACGAAGTCGCGCACGAAGTCGTCGGCCGGTGCGGCGACGATCTCCTGCGGTGTGCCGACCTGCGCGATGATCCCGCCGGTCTTGAGGATCACGACCTCGTCGCCGACCCGGAACGCCTCGTCGATGTCGTGGGTGACCAGGACGATGGTCTTGCCGAGCTCGGCCTGCAGCTGGAGCAGCTGGTCCTGGAGGTCGCGCCGCACGATCGGGTCGACCGCACCGAACGGCTCGTCCATCAGCAGGATATTGGGCTCGGACGCGAGGGCTCGCGCGACGGCGACACGCTGCTGCTGGCCGCCGGACAGCTGGCCGGGATAGCGCTTCGCCAGCGAGTGGTCGAGGCCGACCGTCGTGAGCAGGCCCAGGGCGGCCTCACGAGCCGCCTTCTTCGGCGTGCCGTTGAGGACCGGGACGGTCGCGACGTTGTCGATCACCCGGCGGTGGGGGAGCAGGCCACCGGCCTGCGGGACGTAACCGATCGACCGGCGCAATGCCACCTTGTCGAGCTCGCGCACGTCGCGGCCGTCGATCAGCACCGCCCCGACGGTCGCATCGACCATCCGGTTGACCATCCGCATCAGCGTGGTCTTGCCCGATCCCGACGACCCGACCAGCGCCAGCGTCCGGTGCGAGGGAATCGTGCAGGAGAAGTCCGCGACCGCCACCGTGCCGTCCGGATAGGTCTTCCCGACATTCTGGAACTCGATCCCCATCCGTCCACCCTAGGGGGAGACACGGACAACCCGGTGGCACGCAGTGCGAGGGTTTCGCTGTCGAGGTGCCCACGAAGTGTGGCAATTCGGGGTTCGAGGTGTGACACCTCGTGCCCCCAACTGCCGCACTTCGTGGTCCCAATTGCCACACTTCGTGCACCTTTGTCAGGCGGAGGCCATCTCCACGATCTTGTCGAACCGTGCGCCCATCGCGTCGGCCAGCGCGTGCGCGGCCTTCAACGGGCGGACCATCACCATGAAGTCGGTGATCAGGCCGTCGTCGTCGAGGACGAGGAAGTCGCAGCCGGTGATCTGCAGCCCCGCGACCTTCGCCTCGAAGACCAGCGCGTGGCCGGTGTCGTCGGCGAGCTCGCGGACGTAGTGGAAGTCCTCGAAGACCTCGATCACGTTGGCCAGGATCGCGGCGGTGATCTTCTTGCCCTCGTACGGCTTGTGGGCCACCGGGCTGCGGAAGACCACGTCGTCGGCCAGGAGTGCGCCGATGGCCTCGACGTCGCGCGACTCGACCGCCGCCCTGAAGGCGCTCACAGCGCCGCCGCCAGCTCGGTGCCCTGCTTGATCGCACGCTTCGCGTCCACCTCGGCGGCGACGTCGGCCCCACCGATCAGGTGCACGGAGCCGGGGAAGCTCGCGGCCAGCAGGTCGTCGTACAGGCTCCGGACGGATTCCTGGCCGGTGCAGAGCACGATGTGGTCGACGTCGAGCACCTGCGCCTTGCCGTCGACGGTGATGTGCAGGCCCTCGTCCGAGACGCGGTCGTAGGTCACGCCGCTGATCTGGTGGACGCCGAGGTCCTTGACGACCGCGCGGTGCACCCAGCCGGACGTCTTGCCCAGGCCCTTGCCCTGCGCGGTCTCCTTGCGCTGCAACAGCCACACCTCGCGCTTCGGGGTGCGCGGCAGCTTGTCGGTCACGCCACCGCGTACGACGGCAGGGTCGGCGACGCCCCAGTTGGCCTTCCACTCCTCGAGGGTCTCGGGTACGTGCGCCAGCAGCTCGGACACGTCGAAGCCGATGCCGCCCGCGCCCATCACGGCGACCTTGGCGCCGATCTCGACGCGACCCGTGATCGCGTCGGGGTACGACACGACCTTCGGGTGCGTGATGCCGGGGACCGACGGCGTCCGCGGCTCGACGCCGGTCGCGACGACGACCTCGTCGAAGCCGGTCAGCTGCTCCGGGGTGGCCCGCGTGGAGAGCTTCACGTTGACGCCGAGGACCTCCATCCGGCGGCGGTAGTAGCGCAGCGTCTCGGCGAACTCCTCCTTGCCGGGGATCTGCATGGCGAGGCGGAACTGGCCGCCGAGCTCCTCGGACGCCTCGAACAGCGTCACGTCGTGGCCGCGCTCGGCCGCGCTGACGGCGGTCGCGAGACCGGCCGGACCACCGCCGACGACGGCAACGCGCTTGGCGGACCGGGTCGCGCCCAGCACCAGTGTGGTCTCGTGGCAGGCGCGCGGGTTGACCAGGCACGAGGCGCGCTGGTTCTTGAACGTGTGGTCCAGGCAGGCCTGGTTGCAGCCGATGCAGGTGTTGATCTCGTCGGCGCGACCGGCCCGGGCCTTCGACACGATGTCGGGGTCGGCCAGGAACGGCCGCGCCATCGAGATGAGGTCGATGCCCTGCTCCAGCAGGGATTCCGCGACGTCGGGGGTGTTGATCCGGTTGCTCGCGCAGACCGGGATGCCGACCTCCGCCTTGAGCCGCAGCGTGCTGTCCGCCCACGCGGCGCGCGGCACGCTCGTCACGATCGTGGGAACCCGCGCCTCGTGCCAGCCGATGCCCGTGTTGAACACGCTCGCGCCGGCCTCCTCGAGCTTGTGGGCCAGCTCGACGGTCTCGTCCCAGGTCTGCCCGTCGGGCACGAGGTCGAGCAGAGAGAGGCGGTACATCACGAAGAAGTCGGGCAGCTCCTGGCGGATCCGGCGCACGATCTCGACGGGGAAGCGCATCCGGTTCTCGGCGCTGCCGCCCCACTTGTCGGTACGACGGTTGGTGCGCGACGCGATGAACTGGTTGATGAGGTAGCCCTCGGACCCCATCACCTCGATGCCGTCGTACCCCGCCTTCTTCGCGAGCTTCGCCGAGGCGACGAAGTCGTCGATCGTCCGCTCGACAGCGCGGGTGGACAGGGCGGACGCCTTGAACGGCGTGATGGGGGACTTGGTGGCGCTCGCGGAGACGCTGAACGGCGTGTAGCCGTAGCGGCCGGCGTGCAGCAGCTGGAGCGCGATCTTTCCGCCCTCGGCGTGCACCGCCTCGGTCACCCGCTGGTGCCGGTGCGCGTTGAGGCGCGTGGTCATCTGCGAGCCGAAGGGCAGCAGCCAGCCTCGGACGTTGGGGGAGTAGCCGCCCGTCACGATCAGGCCGACGCCGCCGCGGGCGCGCTCGGCGAAGTACGCCGACAGCTCGTCGATGTGCCACGGGCGGTCCTCGAGCCCGGTGTGCATCGAACCCATCACGGCACGCGACTGGAGGTCGAGGCCGCCGACGGTGGCGCGCGAGGTGAGGAGGGGGTAGCTGGTCATCGGTTCTCCTGCTGTTCGGTGACGGGTGCAGCGGTGTGGGCGTCGAGGTACTCGGTCAGCCAGCGGATCCAGAACTCCTCCATGAGGAGACCGCCACGCAGCACGAGGTAGATGTCGAGGGCAGCGCCGGACAGCGCGCCGGGGTCGGGGAAGTCGCGGTTCTCGAGGAACTCGTAGAGCGAGAGTCGCTTGGTGTGCTCGTCGAGCTGGCGGCGCAGGTCGTCGACCAGGGCCGCGCGGTCACCGAGGGAGGCGGCCCGCATCTTCACGCCGAGCGAGCTGCGCACCGGGTCGGGCACGGTGGGCTCGGCGATCCAGCGACGCAGCTCGGCCAGGCCGGCGTCGGTGACGGCGTAGACCTTCTTGGTGGGGCGATCGGCCTGCGGGATCGCCTCGGCCGTGATCCAGCCGTCGGACTCCATCCGTCCCAGCACGCGGTAGATCTGCTGGTGCGTGGCGGTCCAGAAGTAGCCGATCGACGCGTCGAAGCGGCGGGTCAGGTCGGAGCCGGACGCGGCGCGCTCGCTGAGCGAGACGAGGATCGCGTGCTCGAGGGCCATGGCACCAGCGTGCACGATCCCGAGCGGCTATGCAACTAGTTGCAGGATGTGATCTGCAACAAGTTGCATAGTGTCAGACGAGGGAGGCGATGAGCTCCTCGATCCGCCCGCGGATCTCGTCGCGGATCGGCCGCACGGCCTCGAGGCCCTGGCCGGCCGGGTCGTCGAGCTTCCAGTCCTCGTAGCGCTTGCCCGGGAAGTACGGGCACTCGTCACCGCAGCCCATCGTGATCACGACGTCGGACGCCTGCACGGACTCCGTGGTGAGCACCTTCGGCTGCTCGCCCGCGATGTCGATGCCGACCTCGCGCATCGCCTCGACGGCCATCGGGTTGATCTGGTCGGCGGGTTGCGAACCGGCCGACAGGACGTCGATCCGGTCGCCGGCCAGGGCCTGCAGGAAGCCCGCGGCCATCTGGGAGCGACCGGCGTTGTGGACGCAGACGAAGAGGACGGTGGGCTTGCTCATGCGGGGGTCTCCTTGGAGATCGGGTCAGGGAAGAGCAGGCGGACGGCGCCGTAGGCGACGAGCGCGCCGACGAGCTGCATCAGGACGAACAGGGCGACCGACGCCGGGTCGATGCCGGCGAACGTGTCGGAGAAGATCCGGCCGATCGTGACGGCCGGGTTGGCAAAGCTCGTGGACGAGGTGAACCAGTACGCCGCCGCGATGTAGCCGCCGACCGCGAAGGCCAGCGTCTCGGTCCGTCCGGTCCGGATGCCGCCGAACACGACGAGCACCAGGCCGAAGGTGGCGACACCCTCGGCGAACCAGAGGTGGCTGCCGGTGCGTTCGGTGGTCGAGATCGAGACGGCGTCGAGGTCGAACATCAGGTTGGCGAGTACGGCGCCCACGACGGCCCCGACGACCTGGGCGGCCGTGAGCACGGCCGCCGTCGACGCGGTGATCCGGCCGAGGAGCGCCTCGACCAGCGAGACCACCGGGTTGAACGCGGCCGAGACCGGCTGCAGCGTGAGGATCAGGGCGACCAGGACGGCGCCGGTGGCGAGGCTGTTCTGCAGCAGCTGCAGGCCGACGTCGTCGGGCGAGAGGCGGGTCGCCATGATCCCCGAGCCGACGACGGTCGCGACCAGGAGCGCCGTGCCGATGAGCTCGGCGGCCGCGGCGCGGGCGAGCGTCACCTGACGCCCCGCCCGAGCAGCCCGGACAGGTCGGCGAGAGCTGCGGCGTTCACGCGGTAGTAGACCCACACGCCGCGCTTCTCGCGGTCGAGCAGGCCCACCTCGTGCAGCACCTTGAGGTGGTGGCTGATCGTCGGCTGCGACAGGTCGAAGGCGTCGTTGAGGTCGCAGACACAGGCCTCGCCGTCGGCGTGCGCGCCGACCAGCGACAGCAGGCGGAGCCGGACCGGGTCGGCCAGGGCCTTGAGCAACGGGGCGATCCGGTCGGCCTGGTCGGTGCTGATCGGCTCGCTCATCAGGGGCGAGCAGCAGGCCACGGTCTCCACCGGGGTGAGCTCGAGAGACTTCGACATGTGTCTATGTTGACAGACGTCGATGTCTAGCTGGGTAGCGAGAGGGTGAACAGTTCCTGCTCCGGCGCGCAGCAGCCACCGCCGCCCTCGGCCTCGTCGAAGGATCCGGAGCCGCCGCACACGCCCGACTCGGGCAGGACGAGCTCGACCCGCGCGGCCGACTCGTGGTCGCCCGCGATCTCCGCGACGATGCTGCGCACCTGCTCGAACCCGGTCAGGGTCAGGAACGACGGCGCGCGGCCGTAGGACTTCATGCCGGCGACGAAGAACCCCGCTTCCGGCTGGGCCAGCTCGGCCGCGCCGTGCGGGTAGACAGTGCCGCAGGAGTGGACGTTCGGGTCGATCAGCGGCGCCAGGGTTCGCGGCGACTGCAGCACGGGGTCGAGGTCGAGTCGCACCTCGGACAGGATCGCGAGATCCGGACGGAACCCGGTCACGACGACGACCTGGTCGACGCCGTCGACCACCTGGCCGTCGGCCGAGGTGAGCCGGAGCCGGCCGTCCGGGTCGGAGGCGACCGCAGTCGTCCTGAACGTCGTACGACGGGAGACGAGGCCGGAGGACGCCACCTGCTCCGCGCGCTTGCCCAGTGCGCCGCGCTCCACCAGCTGGTCGTTGTCGCCGCCGCCGAACCCGGCGTCGGAACGCCGGACCAGCCACGAGACGCGGGTGTCCGGGGCGCTGGCGGCGAGGCGGCCGAGGGCGACGAGGACGTTCTGTGCCGAGGCGCCGGTGCCGGCGACCGCGACGTGCTTGCCGGCGTAGCGAGCCGCGATGGCCGGGTCGCCGAGGTCGGGCATGCCGTAGGTGATCCGGTCGGCGTGCTCGCGCTCGCCGGGGGCTGCGTACCCGTCGGTCCCGAGCGGGTTGGGGGAGCCCCAGGTGCCGGACGCGTCGATGACCGACGATGCCACGAGGGTCGTCGGCCCGTCCGCGGTCTCGAGGTGGAGCACGAACGGCTCGGTGTCCCGACCGGCGTCGACGACGAGGTCGCGGCCACGGCGGGCCACGCCGGTGACCCGGTGCCCGAAGCGGACGTCGACGGTGCCGGTCGCGGAGAGTGCGGCCGCCAGGGGAGCGAGGTAGCCGGCGACCCAGTCGGCCCCGGTCGGGAAGGCGCGCTCGTCCGGTGCGGGCCAGGTGTCGCCCAGCAGCTCGCGCGCCACCGGGTCGACCAGCTCGGACCACGGCGAGAACAGCCGGACGTGGCCCCACTCGCTGACCGCGCTGCCGGCGTCCGCCCCCTGTTCGAGTACGACGACCGGCAGGCCGCGTGCGTGGGCGTGCGCCGCTGCAG
>NZ_JBMCZA010000162.1:26577-26748 GCF_048654705.1 Nocardioides sp. CPCC 206348 | reverse complement strand
CTCCTGACATAGATGAACGTCGATGTCAGGACAGTACAGCAGATATAGACAAACGTCTATGTGTTCAGGGCCCGGTCCGTCCGCTCCCGCGTGACGTCGGCCCACGGGCTCCACAGGAACCACCGCGGCAGTGCCCTGACCAGCCGCGGCGGCCCGGCGACCTCGATCCGG
>NZ_JBMCZA010000162.1:26491-26567 GCF_048654705.1 Nocardioides sp. CPCC 206348 | reverse complement strand
CGAGGCCGATCGGGCCGGCGCCGATGACGACGAGGGGGCCGACGAGGGGGCCGACGAGGGGGTCGGACATGGTGAT
>NZ_JBMCZA010000162.1:24334-26481 GCF_048654705.1 Nocardioides sp. CPCC 206348 | reverse complement strand
CTCCACAGGAACCACCGCGGCAGTGCCCTGACCAGCCGTGGCGGGCCGGCTACCTCGATCCGCCCGGCGTCCACCGCCTCGGACCAGCTGCAGTAGCCCTGGAACACGTCGGCGAGGGCCGGCGTGGCCGCGGTGACCTCGACGTCGACCTCGAAGCCCGGGTGCTGCAGGCAGACCGAGACCTCGGCGTGCTCCATGACCAGCCAGATCGACACCGGGTCGGGTGCGGTGTGCCGGAACTCCACGACGGTCCGCCCGGGCGGCAGTCGACCGTGGTCGACCCGCCGGTGCATCCACCACATCAGGGTCGTCGGCGACACGTCGTGCGGGCGCAGCTCGTCGAAGAGCCACTCGATCGCCCACCGGCCGAGGCTGTCGATCACCCGCTCGAGGTCCCGGCCGGCCGGCGTCAGGTGGTACTCGCTGCCGCGCCCCGTGGGGGAGGGCCACGTGTCCAGCACCCCTCGCTTCTCGAGGTGCCGCAGTCGCTGCACGAGCAGGGACCGCGAGATCCCCGGCATCGCGCGGGCGATGTCGTTGAACCGCGTGTTGCCGAGCACGAGCTCGCGGATGATCAGCGGCGTCCAGCGGTCCGCGACGACCTCGGCGGCCATGGACACGGGGCAGAAGTTGCCGTAGTCGGGCATGGGCTCATGGTGGTCCCGCGGCTGCCCGGGTGGAAGTCCTGAATTTGGACCACCCGGGTCACTTTTGTGGACTGGATGCCGGATCCGGATCGTCGGACATTGATGACATGACCATCACCGAACTCAAGAGCGACGCCATGAGCGTTGCCACGCCCCTTGCCCGCGCCGCCGCCCTCGGCCCCGAGCTCGCCGCCCACGCCTCCCGCCACGACGTCGAGGGCACCTTCGTCTCCGAGGCGTACGACGCCCTGCGGGGCGCCGGCCTGCTCCGGGCCGCCGTCCCCGTCGAGCTCGGGGGCGACGGCGCCACCATCGCCGAGCTGACCGCGATGCAGCGCGAGCTCGGCCACCACTGTGGCTCCACCGCGCTGGCCAGCTCCATGCACCAGCACGTCGTCGCGTTCACGGCCTGGCGCTACCGCCGCGGGCTGCCGGGCGCCGAGGCGACCCTGCGCCGGGTCGCCGAGGAGGGCATCCTCCTGGTGTCCACCGGCGGCGGCGACTTCACCCACCCGCAGGGCGAGGCGGTGAAGGTCGACGGCGGCTACCGCGTCACCGGCCGCAAGCGCTTCGCCAGCCAGTCCGGCCACGGCGACGTGCTGTCCACGATGTTCGGCTTCGACGACCCCGAGCAGGGCCGGCGCGTCCTCAACATGGCCGTCCCCGTCACCGCCGAGGGCGTCACCGTCGCCGACAACTGGAACACCCTTGGCATGCGAGGGACGGCGAGCAACGACGTCGACCTCGCCGACGTGTTCGTGCCCGAGGAGAAGGTGCTCGCCAACCGCCCCTGGGGCGTCGTCGACCCGCCGCTCCAGGTGATCGCGAGCGTCGCGTTCCCGATCGTCTCCGGTGCCTACCTCGGTGTCGCCGAAGCCGCCTACGAAGCCGCCGTCACGGCCGCGGCCCGGCGCAGGGACGACGTGCTCGTGCAGCGCCAGGTCGGCCTGATGCGCACGAAGCTCCAGGTGGCGAGCTGGGCCCTCGACGGCGCACTGGCCCTGGTGGGCGACGACCCCGCGCCGTCGTACGACACCTTCCTGGCGGTGATGGCCGCCAAGGCCGAGGTCGCCCGGGCCGGCATCGAGGTCTGCGACCTCGCGATGGAGGTCGCCGGCGGCAGTGCGTTCTTCAAGGGCTCCGTGATCGAGCGCAGCTACCGCGACATCCGGGCCGCGAAGTTCCACCCCCTCACGCCGGAGGACACCCTGGTGGCCGCCGGTCGCCACGCGGTGGGGTTGTAGGCGACCGGCGGCCAGTGCCCGGCGGCCAGTGCCCGGCGGGTGCTGATCAGCGCCCGCCGAGCACCCCGGCGTCGTACGCCTTGAGGACCGACGCCTTGTCGGCGTCGGTCAGGTCGCCGTCCTTGACGGCCGTGTCGAGTCGTTCCGACAGGTCCGTACGACGCTCGGCCTTCTGGGCATCGCGCAGGGTGTCCAGCGCGTCGGCCACCTTGGCCTCGTCGAGGCCGAGCTCGTCGGCGAGTGCCTTGGCCAGGGC
>NZ_JBMCZA010000162.1:17864-24311 GCF_048654705.1 Nocardioides sp. CPCC 206348 | reverse complement strand
CGGCCTCTTCCCGTCGGCCGGCTTCTCCCGGTCCGCGGGCTTGAGGTCCTCCCGGACTGCCTCGAGTGCGGCGGTGAGCTTGTCCTCGGTCAGGCCGAGCGCCTTGGCCAGCGCGGCCGTGTCGACGTGTGCGCCGCCGCGGCCGTGGCCACCAGGACCTCCCGGACCGGGGTGGCCGTCGGCGCTGACGGTCGCGCTGGGGGTGCCCTCGTCCGCGGTGGCGGTCAGGGTGGCGGCGGTGACGCCGCCGGCAACGGCGCCGGCGGTCAGGAGGGCCGCGGCCCTCATCCGGTACGTGCTCATCAAGTGCTCCTCTCCGTGGCCCACCTCGGTGGTGGCCTGGGGACGACACTCCGCCGCGAGCCAAGGTCTGCGCTGCGGCGGACCTGTCGGGAACCTGTGAATGCGGAGGGCTGTTGATAAATGCGTTAGTGACGGCTAACGTATCGATCATGACCGACCCGTTCAGTGCAGCCGCGGAGCCCAGCCGGCGCCGTCTGCTGCAGCTGCTCGCGGCCGGTCCGATGAGCGTCACCGAGCTCGCCGACCAGTTCCCGGTGACCCGTTCGGCGATCAGCCAGCACCTGCTGGTCCTCGCCGACGCGGGACTGGTCGCGGCCGAGAAGTCGGGCCGGCAGCGGATCTACCGCGTCGTCCCCGACGGACTGCGCCGGCTCCAGGCCGAGATCGACCGGTTCTGGACCTCCGAGCTCGACCAGCTGGTCGCCGACGCCCACGAACTCAACAACAACCGCAACCAGGAGTAGAGCCATGACCTTCTCGAAGACCGTCTCCCTGCCCGTCTCGCCCGACGAGGCGTTCGCGCTCGTCACCCAGCCCGAGCGGCTGCGCCGGTGGACCGCCGTCACCGCACGCGTGGACCTGCGTGCCGGCGGCGAGTACCGCTGGACCGTGACGCCGGGCAACGTCGTGGCCGGCACCGTTCGCGAGGTCGAGCCCGGTCGACGCGTCGTGCTCGAGTGGGCGTGGGACGACATGCCGGGCGCCGAGGACGTCGACAGCACGGTGATCATCACCGTCGAGCCGACCGACGGTGGCTCGCTCGTGACCCTCACGCACGAGGGCCTGACGCCCGAGCAGGAGGTCGGCCACGAGGAGGGCTGGAACCACTTCCTCGGCCGCCTCGAGGTCGCCGCCGCGAAGGGCGATGCCGGCCCCGACGAATGGGCGTTCGCGCCCGAGCGGATGGACGAGGTCGTCGCCGCCGAGGCGAGCCTCGCCGTCCTCCAGGGAGTGCTTCGCCAGGTCGTCTCGACCGACCGCGAGAAGCCGACCCCGTGCGCGGACTTCACCGTCCACCAGCTGGCCGACCACCTGCTCGACACGCTGGTGTCGCTCGGCGCCATGGCCGGAGCCGAGCTGACGCGCGCCGAGGCGCCCACGCTCGAGGACGCCGTCTCGACCCTCGCGTCCGACGCCATCGAGGCGTGGCGCCGCCGGGGCCTCGAGGGCATGGCGATGAGCCCGTTCGGCGAGGCTCCCGCGCCCGTGCTCGCCGGGATCGTCTCGATCGAGCTGCTCCTGCACGCCTGGGACTTCGCCCAGGCGACCGGCGCGACGATCACCGTCAGCGACGCTGTCGTCGAGCATGTCGCCGGGTCGGCCGCCAAGGTCATCCCCGGTGCGCGCGGCCGGGCCTTCGCCGACGAGGTCGTCGCGGATGCGGGATCCGACGCGTTGACCCGCCTGGCGGCGTACAGCGGACGGACGCCCCTCGCGGCGTGAACCGGGTGCGCTAATCTGGTGCCACCACCGAGCGACGTCGCAACTGATGCGCACCCGGTGATGAGCACCCGATCGGCGCACTCCCGCAGCAGCGCGAGCCCCGGTCACCGTCGAAGGAACCTCGCGGACCCTGTCCGCATCGGAAGGAAACCTGTGGCTCGAGGAGGCCAGCGGGGAGCGACGCAGCAGCGTCGGAACCCCCAGGCGGCGCGCACGCGTCGCAACGAAGAGGGGATCATTCCCCAGCTCGCTCGCGCCGTGCGCGAGGTCGAGGCAGCGGTCGCCCGCCGCTCGGCGATGCCGGAGGTGCGCGCGAAGTTCCAGGTCGTCGCCCTGCTGGCCCGCGAGGAGCGCGCCCGGGTCAAGGCCGACACCGAGCTGTCCGACAGCCGCCGCGGCGAGGAGCTCAAGCGCCTGGACGGGATCGCCACGATCCTCGCCCAGACCGCCGCCCGCGACAGCACGCTGTTCACGCTGCTCGACGAGAACGCCGAGATGTCCGAGACGGCCAAGGCCGTACGACGTGAGCTGCTCCGCAAGGCCGGTGCCGAGCCGGAGCCCGAGCCGGAGCCGGTCGTCGAGCTCGTCGACGGTGCCGCTGCCGAGCGCCGGGCGTACCCGCTGTCCGTGCAGGCGCGCCAGCTCGCCAACCCGTTCCTCGCCCCTGACTTCGAGCACGCCCGTAGCCGCGTCCGGCCCCGTCGCCTGGCCGGCTGGGAGCTGCTCGAGCCGCTGTTCCGCTCCTTCGAGCGCGCCGCTCCCGACGCCCCGGCGTGCATGCCGCTGCCGGACGCCGACCAGCTGACCTCGATGACCGGACGGCACGCACCCGCCGGTCGCGAGCTGATGCCGCACCAGGCGCAGCTGATCGCCTCGGCCGCCGAGGGCCACCGCACCTACCTGCTCGCCGACGAGCCCGGCCTCGGCAAGACCGCGCAGGCGCTGCTCGCTGCCGAGGCCGCGGGCGCGTTCCCGTTGCTCGCCGTCGTACCCAATGTCGTGAAGACGAACTGGGCGCGCGAGGTGGACCTCTGGGTCCCCAACCGCCGCGCCACGGTGCTGCACGGTGACGGCGACGACGCCGACGGCTTCGCCGACGTCTTCATCGTCAACTACGAGATCCTCGACCGGCACACGGGCTGGCTGGCCACCCACGGGTTCCGCGGGATGATCGTCGACGAGGCGCACTACATCAAGAACAAGGGCTCCCAGCGCTCGCAGAACGTGCTGGAGCTCTCCGAGAAGATCCGCGCCCGGATCGCCCGTCCGCTGCTGATGGCGCTGACCGGCACCCCGCTGATCAACGACATCGAGGACTTCCGCGCGATCTGGCAGTTCCTCGGCTGGATCGACGACGTCGTCCCGCAGGGCGAGCTGATGGAGGCGCTCGAGGAGACCGGCCTCACGCCGGCCGACCTCGGCTTCTACCCCGCCGCCCGTCGCGCTGTCATCGACGAGGGCATCGTGCGCCGCCGCAAGATCGACGTCGCCGCCGACATCCCCGCCCGCCGGATCGCCGACATGCCGGTCGAGCTCGAAGGTGAAGCCGGTCGCTCGATCCGCAAGGCCGAGCAGGAGCTCGCCCGCCGCATGGTCGAGCGGTACGACGCCGCGCTGTCCACGCGACGCAGCGGAGCCGTGGTCGACGGGATCGACCACGACCTCGTGCGCCGGGTGGCGACCTGGGAACGGGAGGACAACTCGACCAAGACGGGCGAGAACGTCTTCGGCATGCTGCGCCGGATCGGCCAGGCCAAGGCCGGCCTCGCAGCGGACTACACCGCCCAGCTGGCCCGCAACGTCGGCAAGGTCGTCTTCTTCGCCAAGCACATCGACGTGATGGACCAGGCCGAGAAGACCTTCGCCGAGCGCGGCATCAAGTACAGCTCGATCCGCGGCGACCAGACCAGCACCGCCCGCCAGAAGGCGATCGACGCGTTCGTGAACGACCCCGAGGTGCAGGTCGCGGTCTGCTCGCTCACCGCAGCCGGTGTCGGCCTCAACCTGCAGGTCGCGTCCAACCTGGTGCTCGCCGAGCTCTCGTGGACCGATGCCGAGCAGACGCAGGCCATCGACCGGGTGCACCGGATCGGCCAGGACGAGCCGGTGACCGCCTGGCGGATCATCGCGACGCAGACCCTCGACACCCGGATCGCCGAGCTCATCGACAAGAAGGCCGGCCTCGCGGCGCGGGCCCTCGACGGCGCCGGTGAAGAGGTCGAGGGCGGTTCGATCGACCTGCAGACCGAGGCACTGGTCGCGTTGCTGACGGCGGCGCTGGAGGAGCGCGGCGACTAGGTCCTGAGCTTCCGGTCGGCGTACCGGTAGAGCGCGATCACGGCCCCGAACAGGGCGGTGATCGCGACACACACCACGATCACCGAGCCCCAGCCCTTCTCGTCGTAGTCGAGGAAGGGGTACGGGAACCAGTCGGTGGCGGCGCCCGCGACCAGGATGACCACGAGCCAGGCGATGGGCCAGGCCAGGGACACCTCGATCGCGCGTCGTTCGACCCGGGGCCGGGGCCCGAAGGCGATCCAGCCGATGACCGCCAGCGCCGGCACCACCATGTGCAGCAGCTTGTCGGCGACGTAGCTCGCGCCCTCGAGGTCGAGCAGCGGGCGCAGCAGGAAGAAGTGCACCAGGCCGGTGACCGTGATGCCGACGATGCCGGCCAGGCGCAGTGAGCGGAACCTCGTGCCGTCGCGCGACGGATCGCGGGCGAGCAGGAAGCTGGCGATCGCGATCAGCAGGTTGCTCTGGATCGTGAAGTAGGCGACGAGCCTGATCAGCCGGGTGGCCAGGGTCGGCGGGTTCTCGTCGACGAGGACCGAAGCGCCCTCGATGACCAGGGCCGTCTGCAGCACGAGCGCGCCGGTCGCCACCGCGGCGGTCAGGGCGTGCCAGGCCGAGGACTTTCTCACCGGCCAACCGTAGGGCATCGTCGGCGTCCGCCTGGGTTTCCGTGACAAGACTTCACGGTTAACCGGAACCTCCGTGGCCATAAGTCGTTGATCAGGCAAGAGGCCAGTGCCGCGCCGGAAACGGATCGACAGGGGCTGGGTGTGTTGCGGTGACTGGGGGGTTCCACGACACGCAGGGGCGGTTCGGCCTTCGGGCGGGACCGCCCCTTCTCGTTTCCGCAGGTCGCGGCCCGGTTTCGTGGGTGTCGTAGGCAAGGATGGCGACGTGTCCGGTCCCCTCATCACCACCGACCCGTCCTCTGACGAGATCCGTCGCAGTGCGCTGCGCCGGATGCGCACGGTGGCCGTGTCGCTCCTGCTGTTCGCCGCCGCGGTCTACGTCGCGACCCTGAATCGCGACGGGTTCTGGGGCTTCGTCAATGCCGGCGCCGAGGCGTCGATGGTCGGCGCGATCGCGGACTGGTTCGCCGTCACGGCGCTGTTCAAGCACCCGCTCGGCCTCCCGATCCCGCACACCGCGCTCATTCCCAAGCGCAAGGACGACCTCGGCAAGGGCCTGGAGGAATTCGTCGGCGACAACTTCCTCCAGGAGGAGATCATCCGCGAGCGGGTGCTCGGCATCGGCGTCGCACAGCGGGTGGGGGACTGGCTGGCGGTGCCGGCCAACGCCGAACGCGTCGTGACCGAGGGCTCCGAGATCGCGGCCATCGCGCTCGGCAAGGTCCGCGACGAGCACATCGAGGCGCTGGTGACCGAGGCGCTGGTCCCGCGCTTCCACGAGGAACCGATTGCGCCGCTGCTGGGCGGACTGCTCTCCGAGGCACTTGCCGACAACCTCCATCACGGTCTCGTCGACCTGATGATCGACGAGATCCACGGCTGGCTGGTGGCCAACCCGGAAACCGTCTACGCCGTCATCGGGGAGCGGGCGCCGGCCTGGGCGCCCGAACGGCTCAATGAGGTCGTCGTCGAACGTGCCCACCGGTACCTGGT
This sequence comes from Nocardioides sp. CPCC 206348, assembly GCF_048654705.1. Taxonomy (NCBI): domain Bacteria; kingdom Bacillati; phylum Actinomycetota; class Actinomycetes; order Propionibacteriales; family Nocardioidaceae; genus Nocardioides; species Nocardioides sp. CPCC 206348. Next base: position 18,648 of record NZ_JBMCZA010000162.1, on the reverse strand, counting down.
GCGCTGGGTCGAGGAGATCCAGGTCAACCCGCACCATCGTGCCCGCAAGGCGCTCGACTCGATGCTCGTCGGGTTGTCCGAGGACCTGCTCGTCAACCCCGACACCCAGGAACGCGCCGAGCGGCTCAAGGACCGGGTGCTCGACCACCCCGCCGTGCTCAAGACCGCGATCTCGATGTGGAAGGCCCTCCGCAAGGCATTGCTGACCTCGCTCGACGACCCCGACGGCGCCGTACGACGTCGGCTGCTCGTCGAGGTCGAGGGTGCCTCGTCCCGCCTGCGGTCCGATGCGGCGCTGCGCGACCGGCTCGACAAGATGGCCGCCGACGGCGCCGTCTTCGCCGTGGAGCGGTACGGCGCCGAGCTGACCGCCGTGATCACCCACACCATCGAGCGGTGGGACGGCAAGGAGGCCGCCCGGCGGATCGAGCTGCACGTCGGGCGCGACCTGCAGTTCATCCGGATCAACGGCACGATCGTGGGTGGCCTCGTCGGCGTACTCATCCACGCGGTGTCCGTCGCCCTTCACTGAGCGATTCACCGGCCGACCCCACCCCGGCCTACTCTGGGCGGGTGGCAACTCCCCAGGACGTCGGCATCCGCGACGGCTCGATCCGTCTCGGCCAGTTCCTCAAGCTCGCGAACCTCGTCGAGTCGGGTGCCGAGGCCAAGCCGCCGATCGCCGACGGCCTCGTGACCGTCAACGGCGAGGTCGAGACCCGGCGTGGACGCCAGCTCGTCCCCGGGGACGTCGTGGAACTGGCAGGGCAGGCCGCCCGGGTCG
>NZ_JBMCZA010000162.1:14490-17826 GCF_048654705.1 Nocardioides sp. CPCC 206348 | reverse complement strand
GTGGTCGAGGAGGTTGCGCAGCAACCGTCTCGAGACCCGCAACCTCCTCGATCAACGAACGGTCAGCGGACCTCGAGCAGGTCCACCACGAAGATCAGGGTCTCGCCACCCTTGATGGCACCGCCGGCGCCACGGTCGCCGTAGCCGAGGTGGGGCGGGATGACGAGCTGGCGACGGCCGCCGACCTTCATGCCCTGCACACCGGTGTCCCAGCCGGCGATGACCTGGCCGATGCCGAGGCGGAACTGCAGCGGGGTGCCGCGGTTGTACGACGCGTCGAACTCCTCGCCCGTGGACAGGGCGACGCCGACGTAGTGGACCGAGACGGTGCTGCCGGAGGTGGCCTCGGCGCCGTCGCCGACGGTGAGGTCGGTGATCACGAGGTCGGTGGGCGGGGTGGGGTCGACGAAGTCGATCTCAGGCTTTTCCATGCCCACCACCCTAGGACCCACGCGAGGACCCATGCCGACGGGGCGCGCGGGTGCCCACCGCAACCCGTTGACAAGTGACACACCTGTCAACAACCATGCCGGAGGGTGCGTGACGACCGTCACGCGGGGCTGGGAGGCTGGACATGGACCACACGTCACGCAACGGACGGCGCGGGTGGGCCCTCGTGGCCGCCGTCGCCCTGCTCGCGACGCTGGTACCGGCGGGCCAGGCCGCGCAGGCGGCCACGGTCACCGGCGGTGCCACGGACCGCGTCGTGTCCGCCGCCGCGACGCCTGACCCCTTCTTCACCTACACCGGCGCCAAGCCGCTGGCCGACTACGCGCCTGGCGCGGTCCTCAAGCAGCGCACGGTCAACTACTCGATCGCCGGGATCCCGTTGCCGCTCAAGGTCGTGCAGATCGTCTTCCGCACGACCAACCAGCGCGGCCAGGCCGTCGCCGGCGTGACCTCGGTCTTCAAGCCGCTGACCGGCGTCACCTCGAAGGTGATCTCCTACCAGTCCTTCTACGACTCGCTGAACCCCGAGGACGGCCCGTCCCGGTCCGTCGCCGGCGGCAAGAACCCGGGCGGGATGGGTGCGCACTTCGAGACCGCGATGATGGTGCCGTTCCTCCTGCAGGGCTACGCCATCGTCATGTCCGACACCCAGGGCCCGACGGCCGACTTCGCCGCCGGTCCCGAGTACGGCATGGTCACCCTCGACTCGCTCCGCGCCACCCTCAAGGTGCCGGCCACCGGCGTCGTCGCGCTCACGGCGAAGATCGGCCTGATCGGCTACTCCGGCGGCGCGATCGGCACGAACTGGGCCGCGGTCCTCGCGCCGTCGTACGCCCCCGACATCAACAAGCGGATCGTCGGTGCCGCCGAGGGCGGCGTGCTGGTGCGTCCCGCGACCAACCTGACCTACGTCGACAGCAGCCTCGTGTGGGCAGGCATCGTGCCGATGGCCATCGTCGGCGTGGCCCGGTCGTTCAACGTCGACCTGCGGCCCTACCTCAGCCCCTACGGCGTCGAGGTCTACGACAAGATGCAGAAGGCCTCGATCCTCCAGGTGCTCGGTGCCTACCCGGGCCTGAGCTGGAAGAAGCTGGCCAAGCCGGCCTACGCCGACCCGTCGACGATCCCGATCTTCGTGAAGCTGGTCAACCAGCTGAACCTCGGCACCCGCCCGAACCCGACCGTCCCGATGCTCATCGGGCAGGGCACGGTCGGTGAGCTCGAGGGCACCATCGGCAAGCAGCGGGGCGACGGCGTGATGGTCGCCGGCGACGTCCGGACCCTCGCGAAGAAGTACTGCTCCGGTGGCGTCAAGGTCACCCACCGCGAGTACCCGCTCAGCCATTTCCTGTCGGTCCCGTTCTGGCTGCCCGAGGCGATCAGCTGGCTGAACGCCCGCTTCGCAGGCACTCCGGCGCCCGACAACTGTGCAACGATTCCGGCCGGCAACCCGCTGGGTCCGCTGAAGGCCAGTTGACGCAGGGGTCCCCGCGTTAGGCTGACGCCCAAGGGATCCCGTTGAATGGACGGGTACAAGAGGGGCGTCTCGGGGGGACAGCAGGTGCGGGTCAACGTCACGGGAGCGGACACGTGGTCGTCCGCTGACTTCGCGACCCGTCTCGTGTACGCCGCCGGGAGCCATCCCGGGCGGGTCCGGACCGTCAACGAGGACTCCTCCCTTGTCGCCCCGCCGGTCTTCCTGGTCGCCGACGGCATGGGCGGCTACGCCCGCGGCGACGTGGCGAGCCGACTGGTCGCGGAGTCGTTCGAACCGCTGGCTGCCCGCGACGTGCAGCCCATCGACGTCGAGGCCGCCATCGGTGCGGCGCAACGCAGCGTCGGCGCACTCGCCGCCGAGTTCACCTCGGCGCCCGGCTCGACCCTCGTCGCCGCGACGTACGTCCTGGAGGACGGCCGCGGCTACTGGCTGCTGGCGAACATCGGCGACTCCCGTGCCTACTGCTTCAGCGAGGGCGTGCTCGACCAGATCTCCAAGGACCACTCGGTGATCCAGGAGCTGATCGACGCGGGCCAGATCACCCGTGAGGAGGCGCTCGGGCACCCCGAGCGCCATGTCGTCACGCGGGCGATCGGCGCGCTCACGGCCTCGGAGGCCGACTTCTCCCTCGTCCCGGCGGTTCCCGGGTCGCGGTTGCTGCTCTGCTCCGACGGCCTGACCTCGGAGCTGTCCGACATCGCGATCTTCCACATCATGTCCGAGCGGCTGTCGCCCGAGCTGACGGTCAGCACGCTGATCGAAGCGGCGGTCGCCGCCGGCGGCCACGACAACGTGACGGTCGTCGTGGTCGACGTCGACCATGGACCCGAGCGTCCCGACGAGGACACCCGCCCGACGCAGGGGGAGCAGGCATGACGACGTACGTCGCCGGCGACCTCGCCACCCTCGTCACGGACGAGGGTGTCGTTCTTGCTACGGGCGATCGACTCAGCGAGGTCGCGGCGCTCGCCGAGCGTGGGCTCGAGCCGCTGACGGTCGTCGAGGTCCTCTCGCGGGGTGTGCTGAGCGAGCTGCCGGACTTCGCCGCCGTACGGATCGACCGGTCCGAGGCCCGCATCCTGGTCCGGGGCGCGTTCGCGGTCTGCGTCGACGGGTTCCGTGTCGAGGGCACCGACGCCACCACCTGGAACGAGGCATCGGCACCGCTGGCCGCCGGAGCCGTCATCGAGGTGGTCCCGATCGGCGCGCGCCCCACCGGCCCGGCCCTGCCGTTGCTGGGCGGTGTCGTGCGCAGCGGCGGTCTCACCTGGCGTCCCGTCGTGAGTACGACGCCCGCTCCCGAGCCGGTGGCGGCTGAGCCGGTCGCACCCGAGCCGGTCGCCGAGCCGGTGGCTGCCGAGCCCGCCCACGAACACACCGTGTTCCGG
>NZ_JBMCZA010000162.1:3973-14414 GCF_048654705.1 Nocardioides sp. CPCC 206348 | reverse complement strand
CCGATGCCGCCGCCGTACGTTCCGCCGACCCCGCAGGCGGGCGATCCCTCCCCGGAGCACGACGGCCGCACGATCACCTCGGCCCAGATGCAGGCCATGCGGGAGGGCCAACCGGCGGCGACCGTCATCACGCCCACGCAACCGGCACGGCCGATGATCTCCCTCGAGCTCTCCACCGGACGTGTGGTCCAGGTCCGCCGGCGGGTGCTGATCGGCCGCAGCCCCCGGGTGCAGCAGGTCGGCGGCAGCGCCAACCTTCCCGCCCTGGTCACGGTCGACGACCCGTACGTCTCCAGCACGCACCTGGAGGTCGCGGCGGACGGCGCGCGGATCACCGTCACCGACACCTCGACCAACGGCACCCTGCTCACGCGTCCGGGCCGGCCGCCGATCCCGCTCCCGCCCGGTGTCGCCACCGAGGTTTCCATCGGTGACGTCCTCACCCTGTCCAAGGGACTGACGGCCACCGTCGTCCCGGCCCCGGGACGCTGACATGCAGGCGCCAGAGATCCCGGGCTTCACCTTCATCGACCGCGTCGGTGAAGGTGGCTTCGCCGACGTCTTCCGCTACCAGCAGGACCTGCCGACCCGACAAGTCGCGATCAAGGTGCTGCGCAGCGGCAGTGACACCGGCTCGCTCGAGCTGTTCCGCGCCGAGGCCAACGTGATGGCCCAGCTGTCGAACCACCCCTCGATCGTGCCGATCTACCAGGCCGGGGTGAGCTCCGACGGTCGCGCGTTCCTGGTCATGGAGTTCTGCCCGCCGCCGCACGTGGCGCAGCGCTACCGCGCCCAGCCGCTCCCGGTCGGCGAGGTGCTCGACATCGGGGTCAAGGTCGCCAGTGCCGTCGAGACCGCCCACCGGGCCGGGATCCTGCACCGCGACATCAAGCCGCACAACATCCTCACCAGCACGTTCGGCGTCCCGCTGCTGACGGACTTCGGCATCGCGTCGGTCGTGGGGGAGTCCGGCGCAGCCGGTCAGGGCCTGTCCATCCCGTGGTCGGCCCCGGAGTCGCTGTCGGCCGACAGCCATGACGTCCGCAGCGACGTCTACTCCCTGGCCGCGACGCTCTACTCGCTGCTCATCGGGCATTCGCCGTTCGAACGCCGCGAGGGCCCCAACGACAACGCGAACCTGATCTCCCGCATCGAGCGCGGTCAGCTGACGCCACTGCGTCGGCCCGACGTACCCGCTTCCCTCGTCGACATCCTGCGGCGGGGCATGTCGCTGCAGGTCCAGAAGCGTCCCGTCTCCGCGATGGCGCTGGGCCGCCAGCTGCAGGACGTGCAGATCGAGCTGCGCCAGTCGCCCACGCGGCTCGAGGTCATGGACGCCTCGCCGTCGGCCCTGGTGGAGGAGCACCCCAACGATGCGCGCACCCTGATCCGCCCGGTCTCGGTGATCATCCCGGCCGCGGTCAGCGCCCGCCCGGCGCCGGTGCAGCCGGCGTTCGACGAGGTGACCCGCATCCCGGGCGCAGCGCCGGTCGAGACGGACGGGCACTCCGGCCGTCGTACCGCACCTCGCCGTGAGGAAGCAACGAAGCTCGGTCTGCCGGCCCGGATCGCGATCGGCGTCGTCGTCGCCGCGATCGTGGCCGGCGTCGGGTACGCGCTCGTGGCGGGAGACTCCGGTGGCGGCGACGACAGTACGGGACCGATCCGGGGCGAGGCACCCGCTGACCCGGTGGAGGCGATCGACGTGCCCGAGGCACCAGTGGTGAGCAAGTCGGGCAACGGAACCCGCTGGACGTTCCGCTGGGAGCAGGTCGAGCCCCGCGAAGGCGACGAGTTCAAGCTGGTGTTCACGGGCGATGGTGTCGATGTGACGGACGCCGAGTACACGTCGGAGACGAACAGGACCCTCACTGTGCAGAAGGACGCCACGGTCTGCCTCCAGGTGGCCGTCTCCCGCGCCGCGGGCCAGGCCTCGCCGCTCTCCAAGTCGGTCTGTGTGGTGGGAGAATGAAGCACCCCACGAGGCGCCGGTGGCGCAGGACCGCGTCCGCGTCAGCACTTGCGCTGCTGATCGGCACCCTCGTCGTGCTCGCCTACCGGTACGACGGCAAGCCGTTCACCGAGGTCGAGCTGAACGACGGCGGCGTGTGGGTCACCAACAACGACCTCGGCCTGGTGGCCCGGCTCAACCCGCAGATCAAGGAGCTCGACCTCGGTGTCGACGCCGGCAGCACCCGGTTCGACATCTTCCAGCGCGCCACGAGCCTCTTCGTCGACGACGCCTCGACGGATCGCTCGATCAAGCCCGTCGACGTCGCCTTCGCCGCCGTCAAGGAGCCCACGTCGCTGACGACCGGAGCCGTCGTCGCACACGGCGGCGACACCTTCGCGGTGGTCGACTACCTCAGCGGCAAGGCCTGGATCCGACCGGAGAACCAGTTCTCGAGCTTCTCTCCGAAGACGAGCAAGCCCGACATCACCAACGCCCTCTCCGCGGCCGTCGGCACCGACGGTCGGGCCTACGTGCTCGATCGCGAGGGCCGGGTCACCCCGTTCACGATCGAGGACGGCGAGGCGGTCGCCGACGAGGAGATCGACCTCGGCGGCGAGGGCGTCCTGCCCACCGACCCGGAGCTCGTCACGCTGACCGTCGTCGGCCAGACCCCGGTCCTCTTCAACCGCCCGGAGAACGAGCTGACGCGACCCGGTGCCGACCCGGTCGCACTGCCGACGGACGACACCACCCTGGTCGAGCTCCAACAGCCCTCGGGCGACGGCGAGGCCGTGTACGTCGCGACCCGCGAGGGCCTCTTCGTGACTCCGCTCAAGGGCGGGGACCTGGTGAAGACGAGTCGCGGCGCCGTCGCCGGCGCGCCCGCGGCGCCGGTCGTGCTGGACAGCGCGGAGTGCGTGTACGCGGCCTGGGCCGACCCCACCTCGCAGGACAACTACCTGCGCGACTGTGAGAACAACAGGTTCGACGACAAGACGCCGATCCCGGGCATGCAGCCCGGTGCCGACCTCCGGTTCCGGGTCAATCGCGACGTCGTGGTCCTCAACGACGCCAGGACCGGCGACAGCTGGCTGGTGCAGGAGCCCGGCAAGGCCAAGATCAACAACTGGCCCCAGGTCGCCCCCGAGAACCAGAACCGGTCGGAGCTCAAGGAGACGACCGAGAAGATCCCGGACCAGGAGAACCGGCCACCCGAGCCGGAGAACGACGACCTGGGAGCGCGCCCGGGTCGGGCGACCGTGCTGCCCGTGGTCGCCCTCAACGACCACGATCCCGACGGCGACATCATCAGCATCTCCAAGACGCAGCACATCAGCGGACCGGAGTACGAGGTCAAGATCGTCGGCGGCGGAACCCAGTTCCAGGTCGCCGTACCGTCGGACGCCGAGGGCACCTCGGTCTTCCGCTACTACGTGAGCGACGGGCGGGTGAACGAGGAGCGCTTCGCGGAGGTCCGGCTGACCATCCGCAAGGACTCCCAGCACACGCCGCCGAAGATGATGCCTGACCGGAAGCCCCGGCTGAAGGTCGCCCGCGGCGCCACGTCGAACTACTTCGTGCTGGCGGACTACTTCGACGCGGACGGCGACGACCTCACGCTGGCCGACGCGACGGCGCGCGGCGGCGAGGTCGAGTTCCGGCCGGACGGCACCATCACGTTCTCCGACACCGGGGCCGGAGCGAAGGTCACCGAGATCGAGTACACGATCGAGGACAGCTTCGACGTGATCCAGGGGAAGCTGCCCGTCCAGGTGCTCGGCGACACCGCACCACCCGAGCTCGTTGCCGACCTCGCTTCCGGCGTCGCGGGCGCCCAGGTCGTGGTCCAGCCCCTGACGAACGACCGGAACCCCGAGGGGCGCGACCTCACGCTGAAGAGCGTCAAGGTGATCGGCAACGACGAGGGCACCCAGATCTCCAAGGACCTCGAGTCCGGCACCTTCACCTTCAAGTCGTCCCGGGCCCGGAGCTACTACCTGGAGTACTCCGCCTACAACTCGTCGGCGACCAGGTCGTCGTTCATCCGCCTCGACATCGAGTCCCCACCCAAGGACAACCGGCCACCGGTCGCGGTCCGCGACAAGGCCACGATCAGCCCCGGCGGTACGGCGCAGGTCGACCTGCTGCTCAACGACCTCGATCCCGACGGCGACGTGCTGGTGGTCAAGCGGATCGGACGGCCCTCGATCCCGGGCGTGAAGGTGTCGATCGTCGACAAGCGGCTCGCCGTCGTCAGCTCGGCGAACGACATCATCGGTCAGCAGGCCACGGTCGAGTACGTCGTGTCCGACGGCAAGAGCTCCACCGTGGGGCACCTGGTGGTGGCCCAGCGACGGTCCGACCAGGCCAACCGCCATCCGGTCGCCAACAAGGACCAGGTGACCGTGCGCGCCGGGTCCGTCACGACGATCCCGGTGCTGGGCAACGACTCGGACTCCGACGGCGGCAAGCCGCGGCTGTTCCAGGACGACCTCCGCAACGACCAGGACCTCGACGTCTGGGTGGCCGGCGACACGCTGCGGCTGCGGGCACCGGAGGAACCGGGCAGCTATTCGGTCTTCTACGGCGTGCGCGACGACGACGGGCTCAGGGCGAGCGCCGAGGTGAGCATCTACGTCGTCGCCGACTCCGCGAAGAACAACCACCCGCCGTTGCCGCAGCCCATCATCGACCGCGTCATCAGCGGCCGGCCCAAGGTGATCTCGGTCGACCTGATCGGCGCCGACCCCGACGGTGACGCCGTGGCGTTCCGCAGCATCGTCGCTGCTCCGCAGAACGGCCGGATCCTCGACACCGGCGTGGACTGGATCCGCTACGAGGCGTTCGAGGGCAAGACCGGCACCGACTTCTTCCAGATCAGGGTCCAGGACAAGTACGGCGCCGAGGGCATCGCCGAGGTGCGGGTCGGCGTCGTACCCGAAGAGGTCGAGAACCAGCCGCCGGTCGCGCTCGACGACACCGTCCTGGTCCAGCCGAACCGCACGATCTCCTACAACGTGCTCACCAACGACGTCGATCCCGACGACGACCCGCTGCGCATCGACGAGCTCAACCCGACGGACGTCAAGCACGAGAACGGGTTCATCGAGGTCCCGATCGGTGATGCACCCGACACGGGCGCGAAGGCGACCAACGTCGGCTACACGATCGAGGACGCCGCCGGTTCCCGGGACAACGCGGTGCTCAAGGTCTCGGCGAGCAAGGACGCGCCGTTCTACGCCCCGATCGCGCGCGACGACGTGGCGGAGCTGGGCGACATCATCGGCCGCGACCCCGGCGACACGGTCGACATCGACGTGCTCGACAACGACCTCGACTTCGACGGCGCCAAGGCCGACCTGCGCGTCAGCGACTGTGACGCCGGCAGCAAGGGTTCCTGCGAGGTGACCGACGACGACACGACGGTCCAGGTCACGCTCACGGCCGAGGACCAGGTCGTGCTCTACCGCCTCGATGACGCCGACGACCAGTCCACCGGCACCTTCGGGGTCATCTTCGTCACCGGCACGGACAACGTCCCGCCGCAGCTGACGACCGACAAGGACCTGATCCCCGTCGAGGTCGATGCGGGCGAGACGCTCGTCTTCGACCTGACGGACCTGGTCATCACCCGCGCCGGTCGCCAGGCCCGGCTCGAGACCGGCACCCTGCCGAGCGCCGTGAACGGTGCTGCCTCCCCGGTGAAGGGTGCGCCCACGTCGCTGTCCTTCACTCCGAACCGCGGACACGTCGGGCCGGCGTCGGTCACCGTCGGCGTGAGCGACGGCAAGACCGCGGCCGAGGACGCCGCCCTCACGTCACTGCTGACGATCCCGATCGACGTCAAGCCGGTCGGCAACGTCGCGCCCACGATGCGCGACGCGGCGGTCGACGTCACCGCCGACGGCGACCCGGCCGAGGTCGAATTGTCCGGCCTGACCAGGGACGCGAACGAGGGCGACCTCGACGCGATGACCTACACCGTGGCCTCCGCCGACCCCGGGCTGTCGGCCGACATCCAGCCGGGCGACAGCGTCCTGTCCATCACGTCCAGTGCCGATGACGGCGAGGTGCTGAAGGTCAAGGTCGTCGCCGACGACGGTGAGGGCGGCACCGACGAAGCAACCGTGACGGTGCGTGTCGTGGGCTCGGACCGGCCGCTGCTGACGGTGCCGGACATCAATGTCACGGGGAAGAAGGGCGAGTCGATGTCCGTCGACATCGCCGACTACGCCGTGAATCCCTTCGAGGGTGAGCCGATCAAGGTCAGTGACCCGAAGATCGAGGGCAACGGCCGGCTGTCGGGCCTGAAGGTCGACGGCTCCGCCGTCTCGTTCACCCCGAACGGCTCGGGCCGGTCCACGGTCAAGGTCACCGTGTCCGATGCCTCCGACGACCGCGACCGCGACGTCGCTGCGCGCATCTACGTGGTCGTGCTCGACGTGCCCGAAGCACCCGCACGTCCGGTGCTGTCGTCGGTCGAGGCCTCCTCGGCGGTGCTGTCCTGGCGCGAACCCGAGGCCAACGGTGCAGCCATCGAGGAGTACGAGGTCATCGGGTCCGGCGGCTACAAGCGGAGCTGCCCGGCAACGACCTGCCGCCTGACCGACCTGACCCCGGGGGATTCCTACACGTTCACCGTGCGCGCGAAGAACTCCGTCGGCTGGGGCGAGGAGAGCCCTGCGTCGGAGGAGATCACCCCCAACAAGGCGCCGGACCTGATGACGCCACCGACCATCGTGGTCGAGTCGAAGCCCACCGGCGGCCGGATGGACCGGCAGCTCACGCTGCGCTGGACGCCGCCCACCAACGAGGGCTCGCCGATCACGTCGTACGAGATCAAGGAAGCCGGCGGCAGCACCACCTGGCAGGCACAGGGCGGCGCCACCTCGTACACGGTGCCCGGGCTGACCAACGGGATCCCGTACGCCTTCGAGATCCGCGCGGTCAACGAGGTCGAGCCGCGGCGTGACTTCTCCGGTGCCTCCAAGGCCGTCGCTCCCTTCGGTGTCCCCCTGCGGTCGGGCAGCGCACCCCAGCTGACGGCGAGTGAGGCCGACATCTTCACCCAGCAGCCCTGGGTGCGGATCGACTGGTCGAAGTGGTCGGAGTCGCAGAGCAACGGCAACGCGGTCTCGACGTACGTCATCAACTGCTCGGGTTGCGCGCGTTCGACCTACGAGGTCCCCGCCACCACGTCCTCGAAGACGTTCGACACCAACGACGGCATCCGCAAGGGCGAGACCGTCACGCTCTCGGTCGCAGCGAGGAACGATGCGGGCACCAGCGACCAGAGCCCCAGCGTCTCGGGCCGCCCGTGGACCAAGGCCGGTCCGGTCCGCGGCCTGAGGGAGGTCGGATCGTCGCCGGCCGACATGACCGCGACGATCGCCTGGGATGCGCCTGCCGACGACGGTGGCCTGCGGATCCACCACTACGTGGTGCAGAGCAGCACCGGGTGGAGCACCACGGTCGGCTCGGCCCCGTCCGGTGGCACGCCCATCAAGTTCCCGGACAACGGGCGGCACACGATCACCGTGTGGGCGGTCACCTACAACGGGGACCGTGCCGTCGAGGGACAGAATGACACCCTCGGCGACATCCTCACCTGGGGCAAGCCCGAGGTCCCCGAGAACACGTCGAGCACGAGCGGCGAGTACTACCAGGTCGACCTCAGGGTGACGGCGGGCGACGAGAACGGCATGCCCGTCACCGGGGTCCAGTACCGGGTGGACGGCGGCGCCTGGGTCGACCAGACCTCCGGCTTCCACTACCGGCCGGACGTCCCCGAGGGTGGCGCGACCAGGTCCATCGACGTCCGAACGGTGTCGTCGGCCGACGGCGACCGGAAGTACAGCGACTGGATCACGATCACCGGCACGTCGAAGGCCAAGGACTTCGGGATCAGCGTGAGCGATAACTGCGTCGTCGGCCGATGCCGGATCCACGTCTGGGGCGACGGGTTCGTGAAGGAGAACCGCGCCGCGACGATCTCGATCAGCGGCCTTGCCGTGGTCAACGCCGACAACTGCGATCCCTACAACCGCGACGTCAACGGCACGTTCGACTACCGGGTCGGTGGCAACAACTGCCGCTTCACCGGTTCGGGCTCCGCCACGGTCAGCACCAGCGGCCTCGAACGAACAGATTCACGCTAGCCCCATCCGTTGCCCCATCCGTTGCCCCATCCGGTGCCCGAACCCGTGCCGGAACCAGCGCAAGAAAAGGACACCATGTCGCTCACCACCGAACAGACCGAGTGGTTCTCGCAGACCTTCGCCCAGCTCGTCGCCAACGTCGAGCAGGCGATCCTGGGCAAGCCCGAGATCGTCCGGCTGGCATTCGTCGCCCTCCTCGCCGAGGGACACCTGCTCCTGGAGGACTACCCCGGGACCGGCAAGACGTCGCTGGCACGCGCGATCGCGCAGACGATCCAGGGCGACCACCACCGGATCCAGTTCACGCCCGACCTGCTGCCGAGCGACGTGACCGGCGTGACGATCTTCGACCAGCGCTCGCAGGAGTTCGAGTTCCACAAGGGTCCGATCTTCTCGAACGTGGTCCTCGCCGACGAGATCAACCGGGCCTCGCCCAAGACGCAGTCGGCGTTGCTGGAGGTCATGGAGGAGAACCAGGTCACCGTGGACGGCATCACCCACGCGGTCGGCCAGCCGTTCATCGTGATCGCCACCCAGAACCCCATCGAGCAGGCCGGCACCTACCGGCTCCCGGAGGCGCAGCTCGACCGCTTCCTGATCAAGACGTCGCTCGGCTACCCGGACCACGAGAACACCGTCCGGATCCTCGTGAACGCACCCAAGGGCAAGGCCGCGGCGGTGGTCAGCCCGATCATCACCGGCGACAACGTCCTCGCCATGATCCAGCTCGCCCAGCAGGTCCACGTCGAGCCCGCGGTCATCGAGTACATCTCGAGCATCACCGAGGCCACCCGTGAAGCACCCGAGGTCGTCCTCGGCACCAGCGTCCGCGCCGGACTCGCCCTGATGCGGGCCTCCCGGGCCTGGGCGGCGTCGTACGGCCGCAACTACGTCGTCCCCGACGACGTGAAGACCCTGGCCGTTCCCGTCCTCGCGCACCGGATGGTCCTCGACCCCGAGGAGGACTTCCGGGGTACGACGGCCGAGGACGTCGTACGACGTGTCCTCGAGCGCGTGTCGGTGCCGCTGGAGCCGGTTGGTCGTTGAGTCGATGAGTCCCCGCTCGTGGGTGGCCGGCGCGCGCCGTTCGCTCTCCGATCTCTCCCGTCGCCGCCAGGCGGTCGCGGGCGCCGTACGCGACGGCATGGTCGAGCGCACCCGGAAGGTGCGCGAGGTGGCCCGGCCCGTGACCGAGACGGTCACCGCCGCGGGCTGGATCGTCGCGCTGCTGGCGATCGCGCTGGTCGTCGCCGGGCCGTTGCTGCGCTGGCGCGAGCTGGTGATCGGCGGGATCTTCCTGATCGCGGTGCTGCTCCTCGCCATCTTCTTCGTGGTCGGGCGCCAGCCTCTGGTGGCGCGCCTGGACCTCGCGCGCGAGCGGGTGATCGTGGGGGAGCGGGCCAACGGCTACCTGTCGCTGACCAATCCGACGCAGCGGCGCTCACGCTCGCTCGTCGTCGAGTTCCCGGTCGGCGCAGGTCGCGCTGCCTTCGAGCTCCCGGCGCTGGCGCCGGGCGCGATGCACGAGGAGCTCTTCGCCATCCCGACCGCCCATCGGGCCGTGCTCGATGTCGGCCCGGTCGTGGCGGTGCGTTCCGATCCGCTCGGGCTGCTGCGCCGCGAGCGGCACCTCAACCGGATGGACACCCTCTACGTCCACCCGAAGACGCTGCGGGTGGACGGGTCGGCCGCCGGCCTGGTGCGCGACCTCGAGGGCCGCACCGTCCCGAAGATCTCGGACAACGACGTCTCCTTCCACGCGCTGCGCGGCTACGTCCCCGGCGACGACCGCCGCCACATCCACTGGAAGTCCAGCGCCAAGACCGGCACCCTCATGGTCCGCCAGTTCGAGGAGACCCGCCGCTCGCACCTGCTCACGATGGTGAGCTCGCGGCTGGAGGACTACGCCAACGACGACGAGTTCGAGATGGCGATCTCGGTCGCCGGCTCGCTCGGGACGCAGGCGCTCGCCGACGGCCAGCAGCTCAGCGCCGTGTCCTCCCACGGGACGCTGCCCTCGGGAGGCGCGCAGCGGTTCCTCGACGGGCTGTCCGGACTCGCCTACGACTGGAAGGCCGGCCGACTGGTCGACGTCTCCCGTCGCCTCAGCGGTGACGGGCTCTCCGCGAGCGTGATGGTGCTGTGCGTCGGCTCCGGCGTGACCATCACCGACCTGCGCCGCGCCCGCCAGTACCTGCCCGTCGACACCCGGGTGATCGCGATGCGCTGCCTCGTCGGCCAGGAGCCGTCGGTGCGGTGGCTCGGTGACCTCGCCGTCGCGACGGTCGGACGGCTCGAAGAGCTCGGCGTCGCCGTACGACGGGTTTCA
>NZ_JBMCZA010000162.1:3658-3963 GCF_048654705.1 Nocardioides sp. CPCC 206348 | reverse complement strand
GGCCAGGAGCCGTCGGTGCGGTGGCTCGGTGACCTCGCGGTCGCGACGGTCGGGCGGCTCGAAGAGCTCGGCGTCGCCGTACGACGGGTCTCCGCATGATTACCCCACGAAGCTTTTCTCCTCCGCTTCGCTCCTCCGAAAACTTCGCGGGGACCCCATCATGAGTACCCCCACCTTCCCTCCGCCTGCGGCACCCCCGCCGCACCCGCCGCACCCCGCCGGGCCGCGCGTCCGCGAGGGCGACGACCTCAGCAGCAGTGGTCCGATGCTGCTCGTCGCCGAGGGTCGCCGGCGCGGCGCCATGC
>NZ_JBMCZA010000162.1:370-3605 GCF_048654705.1 Nocardioides sp. CPCC 206348 | reverse complement strand
CCGCTGGCTGGCCGCCGTCGTGATCGGACTCGTCCTGGGTGTCGCCATCGCCTGGCTCGGCGCCCGCTGGCGCTGGGGTCCGTGGGTCACCGCGGTCGTCACCGTCGCCGCGTACCTCGCGGTCGGTTCCGGGGTCGCCTTGCCGACGCGGGCCCGCAACGGGGTGATCCCGACGGCCGACTCGCTGCGCGACCTGGTCATCGGCCTGGCGCACTCCTGGCGTGAGTCCCTGACCCTTCCGGCGCCGCTCGGTGAGAACGGCGTCGTGCTGATCGTGCCGCTGGTGATCGGCCTGGGCGGCGGACTGCTCGCCGCCGTGCTCCTGTGGCGGTCGCGGTGGCCGGGACTGGCCGGCCTGGTCCTCGTCCTGGTGCTGCTGATGTCCGCGGCCTTCGGCGACATCCAGGCCGAGGCAGTGCTGACCCGTGGCCTCGCCCTCGCCGCGGTCGGTGTGGTCTGGCTGCGCTGGCGCTCGCTGCGCAACGTCCGGGCTCGATGGGGGCGCCGGATCCTCTCGACGCTGGTCGTCGTCGGCCTCGCGGGCGGTGTCGCCACCGGTCTCGCCGCCCTGTCCGACCCGGGTGGCAACCGGGTCGTGCTGCGCGACCACGTGGACACCCCGTTCGACCCGCGTGACTACCCGAGCCCGCTGTCGAAGTTCCGGGCGTACAAGAAGGGCGACGGGAAGACCGCCCAGCTGTTCACCGTCGACGGCCTCGAGAGCGGCACCCTGGTGCGGCTCGCGGTCATGGACTACTACGACGGCATCGTGTGGAACGTGTCCGGCGGTCCGGGCTCGCCCCACGACTCCGGCACCTTCCGGCGCCTGCGAAACGATCCGGACGCCAACCTCAAGGCAACGACCCGCGGCACGATCACCATCGACGGCTACACCGGCGTGTGGGTGCCCAGCGTCGGGGAGACCCTGTCCATGACGCCGGTCAAGGACGGCCGCACCGACGGCGACGCGGCCAGCGAGCTGGTCATCAACCGGCAGACCGGGACGGTCGCCCAGATCGGCGGCGTCCAACCGGGCACGACGTTCCAGGTCGAGGCCGCCGTGGAGCCGCAGGTCGTCGACGAGCAGGTCACGCTCCTGGGTGCGGACGCCTCGGTGTCGTTGCCGGTGCCGAAGGTCGTGCCCGAGGAGCTGAGGGACCGGGTGCAGCGCTGGCAGACCGAAGCAGGCTTCGGCGGCGGGCCGGCGGGCCCGATCGCGCTGTTCCTGCGCGACGCCTTCCGCGAGCACGGGTACTACTCCGATGGCGAGGACGACTACGTCCCGGCCGGGCACGGCGCGAGCCGCCTGGCGGTGCTGGCCAAGACACCGACACCGGCCGGCAACGCCGAGCAGTACGCCGCCGCGATGGCCCTCATCGGCCAGGAGATGGGCCTCCCGATCCGGGTGGTCATCGGCTTCAAGGTGCCGCCGGGTGGGGGAGCGGTCCGTGGTGAGCACATGACGGCGTGGACCGAGGTCAAGCTCAAGGACGTCGGCTGGGTGGCGTTCGAGCCCACCCCGCAGGAGAACAAGAAGCTGCGCCGGCCCAACGACGACCCCAACGAGGAGCCGCAGCCGCAGGTCCTCCAGCCGCCCCGCGTCCCGGGCGAGCCCAAGGAGGCGAGCGACAACCTGCAGCAGGGCGACGGCAAGCGCGACGGGGTCGACATCCTCGAGGTGCTCGGTACCGTCCTCGCGATCCTGTTCAACGTCGGCAAGGTCGCGCTGCTCCTCTCACCACTGTGGGGCGTGCTGCTCTTCAAGTTCCTGCGCCGCCGCAAGCGCAGGAGGTCGGCCG
Source organism: Nocardioides sp. CPCC 206348 (assembly GCF_048654705.1). NCBI lineage: Bacteria > Bacillati > Actinomycetota > Actinomycetes > Propionibacteriales > Nocardioidaceae > Nocardioides > Nocardioides sp. CPCC 206348. The sequence goes on along the minus strand of NZ_JBMCZA010000162.1, from coordinate 1,806 downwards.
ACCCGACGGTCCGCCTGACGGGCGCGTGGCGGGAGCTGGCGGACCGGATGCGCGACCTCGGTGTCCGGCCGACGCCGGGAGCCACCCGTCGCGAGAGTGCCTACGCCGCTGCCGGCCGGTACGACGCCGTACCCGTCGTGTCGCTGGCGCACACCGCCGACCGCCACGTCTACGGCGACGGTGAGCCGAGCCTCGAGGAGGCCAGCGCCTACTGGGCTGACGTGGGCACGGCGCTCAAGCGGATCCGCAAGGCGACGCCCTGGTGGCGCCGGATCGCGGCCCGCTTCTCGCTGGCCTCGGTGCCGTGGCGTGCAGGCCGGGACCGGATCGGTGCCCGGGTCCGGAGATTCGGTCGGCGCCTGTGGCACCTCGGGCCGGTGGCCCGCGTCCGCTCCGCCCCGCGCCGCATTGCTCGGCGGACGCGGCGGAATGGTAATTTGCGGCGCAAGCCGTGACAGTCGTCAGCGGCCACACAGGGATCTCGGGAGTGGGAAAAATGGCAGTTCGTCGTTGGGCAAGCGCGGGCGCTGCCGGACTCCTGGCGCTGGGCCTGGGAGTGCACCCCGCACCGGCTCAGGCGGCAGTCGGTGATTCCGACCTGGCTGTCGGAGAGAAGATCGTGCGCGGTGGGAGTGTTGCCGACTGCCCGGCGGCGATCTCCGGCGCCGGACCATCGACGCGGTCGATTCCGGCTGACGGCGCGTGGCGCACCCAGAACCTGGACCGCTCCGGGGTCCTGGGCTCCAGCAAGGTCCGTGGCATCGCGGTCAGCCGCGGCAAGGTCACGACGGATTCTCGCGGTGCTTCCCGCGTCGACGTGAGCATCTCCAACGCCGTCTCCCTGACGCCGTCCGGCGCATCGCCGTGCAGCATCAGCTACGCCACCAACGGCAGCACGGCGGCGTTCGATGTCGCCGTCACGAAGAAGTCCTGGCTCGTCCTCGGGGGCACCGTCCGTGGGCGGGGCGAGGTCATCGGCTCCCTGGAGGCTCAGCGCATGGACGGATCCGGTCGCGTTGCGATCGCTCCGGGCAGGTCGGCGACGGTTCTGGTTCCGTCCGGGTGGTATGCCATGGGCGCGCAGGCCGGCTCAAGGACCAACGTCCCGCCCGGCTCGACCGCGCCGACGCAGTCCACCTCGATCTTCGAGGGCTTCGCGGCGATCATTCCGGTCGGCACCCGTCGGTCACTGTCCGGCAACGGGCTCGGCTACGTCTCGGTCGACCACCGCGACTGCACCCTGAACCGGGTCCGGCTCCCGTTCACCAGCCGCGCGCGGACCGCAGCGGCCAAGATCACGCTGTACGTGAACGGCGTGCGCCGGGCGGTCCTGACCGGGAGCGGGCTGCAGCGGACGTCGTACACGCTGACCGGGATCGACCCGGCCTCGACGGGCGCCGTCAAGGCGGTCATCCGCACCAAGTCGGGCAGCACCC
>NZ_JBMCZA010000162.1:0-310 GCF_048654705.1 Nocardioides sp. CPCC 206348 | reverse complement strand
TCGCTCAGCCTTGCCGTTGATCGCGGTGGGAGGTCATACTCTCCAAAACTAGAACTTGTTCTATATTTGGGGGTTTGGGCAGGGTGTACGACTTCGAAGGTGACCACGGTGCAGGGGGCGCCGGCGGATCGGGCGCGCCGCATCGGGCGCTGCTCCTGCTCGAGCTCCCGCGCTGGACGGTGGAGTACGGCTCCTCGCGACTGATCGACCTCGCCGCCGGCGTGCTGCCGGACCGTGACCTCGGCCAGGGCAGGCCCGTGCTGGTCCTGCCCGGGTTCTCGGCCCACGACAAGCTCACCGGCCGGCTCCG
>NZ_JBMCZA010000161.1:52836-55194 GCF_048654705.1 Nocardioides sp. CPCC 206348 | reverse complement strand
CGCAGGGCATCGGCCAGTGACTCGAGGGCGTACTTCGAAGCGCTGTAGGCACCCGTGCCCGGAAGCGTGATCAGTCCACTCACCGACGACATGAACACCACGCGCCCGCGGGCCTTCCGGAGCTGCGGCAACACCGCCTGGACAACGGCGATCTGCGAAGTGACGTTGACGTCCAGCTGTCGCGACAGGTCGTCGAGCGCAAGGCTCTCGACAGGCCCTTGCACGATGATCCCCGCGTTGTTGACCACGGCATCGAGCCTGGCAGGGAGGTGTTCGGGCAGTCCGGCAACAGCCGCCCGGTCAGTGACGTCCAGCTGGACGGGGTGCACGTGCGGCAACTGCCCGAGGGCGCTGACGTCGGCGGCCGATCGGGCAGTCGCGTAGACGTCCCAGCCCCGGGCGCTCAGGTGTCGGGTGATGGCCAGCCCGATCCCTCGGCTGGCACCGGTCACCAGTACGGATGGCATGGGGTTGCTCGATTCTCAGAGGCCGGCGCGGTTGGCTGCCGGTAGCTGGGGGAACGGCGGCCGGTCGATGCCGAGCGACCCCGTGGCCGCCAACGGACGGGCCTGCAGGAACACCCCGACGCGATGGGTCTTCGCCTTGATCGCGTGCTTGAGCGCGCTGGCATGGCCGCCGGGCTTGTAGGCGAAGTCCTGGGCGAGCGCGTAGGTCTTCCACAGGCTGATCGAGGTGTGCTCATACGGCAGCTGTGAGGAGATGTCGATGCTGCCGCGGTGCCCGGGGTGGTGGGCCGCCCGGCTGGCCGCATGCGCGTTGTTGCGCACGAACTCGATCAGGTCACCGCGCCGGAGGATGCCGTGCACGATGGCCACCATCGGCTCGTCGTCGGTCAGCGGGGCCGCCCCCTCGGTGCGCGGCTCCCAGCCGTGCCAGTCGTTGCGTTCGGACTCGGAGTCGATCCGGACGCGGACGATCTCGCCGTCGAGACTGAACCGCCCAGGCCCGTCGATCGTGCGCCGGAGCGGCCCTGCGAACGCGGCCTCGGCCGCTTCGGCCGACTCCCACGCAGCGACAAGAGCACACCCGCCCGGCACCAGCCCGGGAACCACCCGGTGAGTCCCGTTGTTCGAGTAGTTCACGGTCGAGCCCCGCAGGCCGTCGACACCGGCGTCGAGGATGCGCCTGAGGTCCCGTCGCCACCTGATGCGCCCACCGACGGGACGGGTGAAGGCGTCGACGGTCACGAAGTCTGGCCTGCTCATCGGTCGCCCAGGAAGGCAAGCACCTCGGGCACGAACTCGCGGTGGTACTGGAAGACGCCACCGTGCCCCGAGTTGGGATAGACGACCAGCTTCGCGTCGGGGAAGCGGCGCGCCATGTCGGCCGAGTGCTCGCTGGCGACCATCAGGTCGTGGTCGCCGTTGGCCACCAGGACGGGCGACTTGATGACCGACAGGTCGTCGGGGGCATGCAGGCCGCCGGAGGTGATGGCTCGCAGCTGGGCGAGCGCCGCTTGCCGGGTGACCGGCTTGCTCTTGTCGCCCGAGCGCTCGGCGAGGCGCGCGAAGTACTCCTTCGCTGCCTTCTTTCCCTCCGCGTTGCGGGGGAAGAACAGGAAGTGGCGCGGGTCCTTGCGGGTTGCGAAGGCCTTCGCGTAGGCACCGCCCACGATGAACGGCATCTTCCAGATACCGCCACCCCCGCGCGGACCGGTGCCGGCCAGGACCATGCGGCGGACCAGTTCGGGCGCCTGCAGTGCGACCATCTGCGCGACCGCTCCACCGAGCGAGAAGCCGAAGAGATCGACCTCGTCGTACCCGAGCGCCCGGATGAAGGCGATCGCGTCGGCGCCCATCTGCTCGATGTCGTTCGGCACGCGGGAGCCGGTCGAACCGACGCCGCGGTTGTCGAACGCGATCACATGGTGCTGCGCCGCGATCCCGTCGATGATCCTCGGGTCCCAGTCATCGAGGACGGCAGTGAAGTGGTGGAGGAAGACCACGGGCACGCCGGAGGCAGGATCGCCCAGCTCGCGGTAGGCGAACGAGGTCCCGTCGATCGTGACGGTCTTGGTCGGGGTGTCGCGCCAGGCGTTCATGCCAGCTTCTTTCGTCGAGTGCGGGAGGGGGCAGCGGGCATGGGGCGTTCGTCGAGCCGAGCGAGGACGTCGAGGATGCGGCGATCGGTGGCGAACCGGGCATCCAGGCCCGGACCGAGAAGGCCTCGCAGGGCCGAGACGGGGCGCCACACCCGAGGGTGGATGAAGCGCACGGATCGTTGCTCGAGCCCGTCGGCGATGGCGGTCGCAGCGGACGCGGGAGTGACCCGCTTGCGCATCGGATTCGGGAGGGCCGAGAGCAGCTGGAGCACGACGTCGTCCGCGTCGACACCGTT
>NZ_JBMCZA010000161.1:43840-52826 GCF_048654705.1 Nocardioides sp. CPCC 206348 | reverse complement strand
TCGGTGTCGACGAGCGAGAAGTAGGCGGTGAGCACCGACACGTCGTGGTCGGCGAGCTCGAGCCGGAGTCCGCGGCCGAGCTGCTCGACGGCGGCCTTGCTCATCGCGTACGGGATCGTCCCCATCCCGTTGACGAACGCGAACACCGAGCTGATCAACACGATCTGGCCCCGGTTGGCGATCACCTGGTCCATGCCGGCAGCGACTGTGTTGACGACTCCCGTGACGTTCACTGCCAAGGTGGCCTCGACGTCGGCGATCGGCGTGTTGCGCAACGTCGCCGCCTTGGCCAGCAGCCCGGCATTGGCCATCACGACGTCGACACGCCCGAAGCGGTCGACCGCCTGCTGCACGACGAGGTCCAGCGAGGATCGGTCCCGGACGTCAGCGACGCAGCCCAGGACCCGGTCAGCGTCCAGGGCCGCCGAACGTTCCGGAGTCCTGGCATCGATGTCGGCGATCACGAGCCGCGCACCGCGGCGCAGGAGTTCCCGCCCGGTCGCCGCCCCGATGCCACCGTTGCCGCCGGTGATCAGGACGACCTTGTCGGTCAGGTCGTACGACGCCCGGGTCATGCCGTGCCTCGCTTGGGCCGGAAGGACACGCGCCCGTTGCGGCGGACCATGGCCACGGCCGTCGCCAGCGGACCACGATCCAGGTCCGGCTCGAGGCCGCGCGCCAATCGGTGCAGCTGGTCGACGTTCCAGCTGATGTTCAAGAACCCGTCGAGGGCCTTCAGGTCGGTGAGGCGGCCCAGGATCCCGCGCAGGCCGGCCTGGATCTCGTGAGTCGTCAGGGCGTCGGATCGCCCGTCGAGGAGCTGCGCAGCGGAGTCGGTGGCGGTGACCGTGGGTCGGGCGATGCCGACGAGGTCGCAGTCGCCGGCCGTGATGGCGTCCTCCATGGCCGAGCGCGTTCGGAAGCCGCCCGTGACGGCAATCGGCACCGAGCCGGCCTGAGCACGCACCGACTGGGCGTACTCCAGGAAGTAGGCCTCCCGCGCCCGGGTGGAGGAGGCAGCGGAGCCGCCCATCGCAGGAGACTCGTAGTTCCCACCGGAGACCTCGATCAGGTCGACGGCCTCGGCGGCCAGTGCGGCCACCACGGCTCGCGAGTCCTCCTCGGAGAAGCCGCCGCGCTGGAAGTCGGCCGAGTTCAGCTTCACGGCCACCGCGAAGCCCGGGCTCACCCGCTGCCGGACCCGCCGGACGACCTCGAGCAGGAAGCGCATCCGTCGTTCCGGAGTGCCGCCCCACTCGTCGGTGCGCAGGTTCGTCAGGGGCGAGAGGAACTGGGTGACCAGGTAGCCGTGAGCCGCGTGGAGCTGGACGCCGTCGAAGCCGGCGTCCTCACACACCGCGGCGGCAAGGGCGAACCGGTCGATGATGTCCTCGATCTCGGCACCGGTCAGCTCGCGGGGCGTGGCCGCGCCCGGCATGGCCAGGGGCACGGGACTGGGGGCGACCGGCTTGTGCCCGACGGCCAGCAGGTTGGACTGCCGACCCGGGTGGTTGAGCTGGGCGAAGATCGCCGCCCCACCGTCGTGGGCCGCCTTCGTCCACGCCGTCAGCTGCGCGAGTGCCCGGTCGTCGTCGATGACGACATTGCCGGGCTCCCCCAGGTGGTTGCGGTCAACCATGATGTTGCCGGTGACGAGCAGTCCGTAGCCGCCCTGGGCCCACCGGCGGTACAGCGTGACGAGCCGTTCGTCGGGCGAGTTGCCGGCGTCACCCAGCGCCTCGCTGAGTGCTGCCTTTGCGATGCGATTGGGCAGCCGTACGCCGCACGGGAGATCAAGGGGTTCGCTGAGCGGGGACATCGGTGCTCCTGACGCGCCATTGGATTACGTTCATCATATTATGATCGTAATCCAATGGCAGCGCAACCCTTCAGCTCGTGACCCCGGCCACCGGGCTGCGGCTCAGCGCAGGAACGTGCCCGCGTTCTCGATGCCTCGCTCGAGGACTTCCAGGGAGAGGTCGGGGTCGGCGAGCGCTCGCGACAGCTGCAGGGTGCCGACGAGCAGTGCAAAGAGTCCGATGGCCCGACCCCGCCCGGCCATCGGGTTCCGCGGGGCCAGACGGGACGCGATCTCGTCGATGATCGATGCGGCACCAGCGGTGTAGCCCTGGCGCGCAGCGTCGTCGGTCCGCACGATCTCGTCGAGCAACGCCGCCGATGGGCAGCCGACCTCGGCGTTGTCCCGGTGTTCCGGGGACAGGTAGTCGCGGATGAACTGCTCGATGCCCGCCTTGCCTGCCGGCAACGCACTGATCGCCCGGGCCTGGGCTCGCACCTCGTCGGCCACCACCGTGGCGACGAGATCGTCCTTCGAATCGAAGTGCGCGTAGAACGCGCCGTTGGTCAGTCCGACGTCGGCCATCAAGGTGGCGATCCCGGAGCCGTCGATACCGCCCTGCTTGAACCGGCGACCTGCCGACTCGACGATGCGTTGCCGCGTGGCGTCCTTGTGTTCCTTGCCGTAGCGCGCCATGGCTCCCCCTCCGTCCGGATCGTCCGGTCAGCGTAGTCGATTACCTGCCGTCCGTAATATTACGATCGCCAGTCAACTAATCGACGACGGGATCGGCGCCGTCAGCGCAGGAACGCCAGCAGGTCCGCCACGAACCGCTCGTGGTGCTGGAAGACCCCGCCGTGGCCGGCGTCGGGATAGATCCGCAACGTCGCGTTCGGGAGCTCGTGGGCGAGGTCGAAGGAACTGCGGGTCGGCAGCATCCGGTCGTCCTCTCCGTTGGCGACCAGCACCGGGTGCTCGATCGAGCCCAGGTCCATGGGCGCGCGAGAGCCCCATCGGCGTACGGCCACCACTTGCGCGGCGACGCCGCGAGGCGTCGTACGACGGACGCGGTCGTGGGTGCGCTCACCGAGCCTGCGCATGTACGCCGCGGCCGCCGCCTTGCCGCTCGGAGTGCGGGTGAAGAACAGCAGCGGCTTGGGGTTGCTCAGCGTGATCAGGCCGCGCAGCGCATCGCCCAGCATCCGGGCGTTGGCTTCACCCACGCCGGCACCACCCGCAGGTCCGGTACCGGCGAGCACCACGCGACGAACCAGGCCCGGCTCTCGTTCGACGATGGCCTGGGCGACGAAGCCGCCGAGCGAGAACCCCATCAGGTCGACGGGCCCGAGGCCGAGCGCACGGATGAAGGCGATCGCGTCGTCGGCCATCGCTTCGACCGTGGTCGGCGTCCTGCCGCCGGACCCACCGATCCCCCGGTTGTCGAAGATGATCACCCTTCGCTCGACCGCAACGCCGTCGATGACGCGCGGATCCCAGTCGTCGATGACCGCGGTGAAGTGGTGGAGGAAGACGACCGGGGTTCCCGACGTGGGCCCGAAGTCCCGGTAGGCGAAGTGGGTTCCGGCCGCTTCGATCCGCCGGGTCGGCGCTTCGATCGCGGCAGCTCCCGACCGGGTCCCGATCACGGTGTCTCCTCGATGGTGACGACGATCTTCCCGTTGGCCTTGCCCTGCTCGACGTAGGCAAGCGCGTCGAGGGTCCGCTCGAACTCGAAGGTGCGGTCGAGCACGGGCTTCAGCACCCCGGCGTCGTACAACGTGGCCAGGGCGGCGAGCTGGGCGCCGTCGGCGCGCATGAAGAAGAACGAGTAGCGGACGCCGAGCTTCCTGGCCTGCGCCCGCACCTTGCGACCCAGCACCGCCATGACCGGCTTCAACACCGGCTGGCCGAGCTGCGACGCGAACGCGGGGTCGGGAGGACCGACCACGCTGATCGCCAGTCCACCGGGCTTGAGGACCGTGAGGGACTTCGTCAGGTTCTCACCGCCCAGCGAGTCGATGACGACGTCGTACCCCGACAGGACGTCGGCGAAGTCCGCTGTCCGGTAGTCGATGACCTCGTCGGCGCCGAGGGCCCTGAGCCTGTCGGCCTCGTCCCCACGCGCGGTGGTGGCGACGTGGGCGCCGAGGTGGTGGGCGACCTGGATGACGGTCGAGCCCAGACCGCCGGCACCGGCGTGGACGAGGACCTTCTGGCCGGGCTTCACCTCTGCCACGTCGACCAGTGCCTGCCATGCCGCCAGCGCGACGAGCGGCACGGCCGCTGCCTCCTCCATCGTGAGGCTGACCGGCTTCAGCGCGACGTCGGCCTGGTCGACCGCGATGGACTCCGCGAAGGTGCCGATGCGGAGGTCGCGTGGTCGCGCGTAGACCTCGTCGCCGACCTTGAAGGAACGGACGTCGCTGCCGACGCGGGCCACCACACCTGCCAGGTCGTGGCCGAGCACGAACGGCGTCCTGTACTTGAGCAGCTGCTTGAACTCGCCATTGCGGACCATCTTGTCCAGCGGGTTGATGCTCGCGGCGCGAACCCGGATCAGGACGTCCTTCGGCCCGACCACGGGTTCGGGTACGTCGGCCGCGCGGACGCCGTCCTTGCCGTACTTCTCGACGACGAATGCCTTCATGTCAGCCAGCCTTCTGTGCAGGGTTCTCGATGGTCTCGGTGGGGTGCGCAGCGCCGGCGCGCAGCACGGGCTTCGCGATCTTGCCGACGGCGTTGCGAGGCAGCGCGTCGAGCACGTGGAGCGCGACCGGTCGCTTGTAGCCGCTCAGCTCGGCGGCGCAGTGGCGCTTGAGGTCGTCGGTGTCGATGTCGTGCCCGGGAGCCGCTTCGACGTACGCGACGACGACCTCGCCCCAGACCGGATCAGGAACACCGATGACGGCGGCCTCGAGCACGGCAGGGTGAGCGGACAACACGTCCTCGATCTCCTTGGGATAGATGTTCTCGCCGCCGCGGATGATCATGTCCTTCGACCGACCGACGAGGGTCAGGTAGCCGTCGGCGTCGAGCTGTCCGACGTCGCCGGTGTGCAACCAGCCGTCGACGATGACCCTGGCCGTCTCCTCGGGACGCCCCAGGTAGCCGCGCATCACGTTCGCGCCTCGGACGACGACCTCGCCTGCAGTCCCCCGCGGAACCTCGACTCCGTCGGGGTCGACGATGCGTACGTCCTGCCCGGGGAACGGGACTCCCACGGTGCCCGCTCGTCGGGGGCCTCCGACCGGATTGATGGTCGACCCACAGGTCGCCTCCGACAAGCCGTAGCCCTCGATCAGCGGGAAGCCGTAGCGGTTCTCGAAGCGCTCCAACAGCTCGGCAGAAGCGGGCGCGGCACCGCAGATGGCGAACCGCACCGATGACGTGTCGGGCGCGAGCTCCGCCGGACGAGCCGCGAGCATCGCGTAGATCGTCGGCACCGCACTGAAGTACGTCGGCCGTTCGGCTTCGACCAGGTCGAAGAAGGTGTGGGGCTTGAACCGGCTCGCGATCACGACGCTCGCACCGGTCGCGAGCGGGAGCAGCACGCTGACCACGATGCCGTTGACGTGGAACAGCGGAAGGATCAGCAGGCAGTGGTCATCGGCGCCGACACCGAGGCCCAGCCGCCCCATCTCGACCATCGCCTGGAGGTTCGCGTGGTCGAGCATCACGCCCTTGGGCACGCCCGTGGTCCCGCTGGTGTAGATGAGCAGGGCGAGCGCGTCTTCCGGCACTTCCGCAGCAGGAATCGCGTGCTGCGGCGTGCGCCGCAGGTTGTCGACAGACAGGGTCGCGATGGTCGACTCCGTGGCCGGCTCCTCCTCGACGACGAGGAGGCGAGCGTTCGCGTCGTCGAGCTGCCGGGCGACCTCGGCGTCGGTCAGGCTCGGGTTCACGGGAGTGACGGTCGCGCCCACTCGCCAGGCCGCGAAGAGGAGTACGACGAACTCGATCCGGTTGGTCAGCTTGAGCGCCACGACATCGGTCGGCCCGACACCGAGGTCCAGCAGGTGCTCTGCTGCTGCCGCCACGTGGTGCAGCAGGTCGGCATTGGTCAGGGATCCTGTCGCGTCAGAGACAGCGCGGCCCTGGGGGTCGCGACGGGCGCGGTCGTCGGGAACGGAAGCGAGGTGCACGAGGATCACGCCCCCAGCAGGTGACGCGACAGGAAATCGACCTGGTCGGCGACGACTGCTTCGAACGCGTCGCCCAGGTAGATGTCGAAGTGGCCGGCGTCGTACTCCTTGATCTCGCCGCGCGGCGCCGTCTGCGCGTAGGCCAGGGTCTCGGCGGCCGGGGTCACCGTGTCCTGGTTGGTGATGCAGAAGAGGATCGGCGGGACCACCCGGCGGACGACCTTGCCGGGGCGATACGTCGTGATGGTCGGGGCGACCCGGGCGGCGACCTCGTTGACGAAGGTGCCGCCGGGCGGGACGAGGGCCAGGTAGCCGTCGAGAGCGTCCGGCGCGTTCATCAGCGCGAGTGCTCCGGGCCTGGCTGCCAGCGGAATGGTGACGGGCGCGCGACCGCGCGCAGCGGCGACCACGTCACGTGCGACCGACGGCAGGACCTTCATCGTCCCTCGGGGACCGAGGGCTCGCGCCGAGGCCAGCCCGTCGGTGAACGGGCACTGCGCGATGGCGGCGCTGAGCTCCGGGTGCCGGGAGGCGACGGTGATGGCGTGACCGCCACCGAAGGAGCTGCCCCACACCGCGACCCGGCTGCGATCGACGTCCTCGCGCGTCTGCACGTGGTCAAGCGCGGCGTCCCAGTCGGAGAGCTGGCGCTTGATCGACAACAGTTGCCGCGGGCTCCCCTCGCTGTCGCCGAAGTGGCGATAGGTGAAGGCGAGGGCAGCGATCCCGGCCTGCGCGAAGCGCTCGGCGTACGCGTCCAGGCGCATGTCACGGGTGGCACCCAGCCCGTGGCCGAGGACGACGACCGGCGGCGAGGTGACGCCGTCGGGCAGGTACAGCCAAGCCGCGCAGTCGTCGCCGGAGGAGTCGAACCGGACGTCGTGGCGGGTGAAGGTGTGCGTGCTCATCGGGTCACTGCCTCTCGCTGGCCGAAGGAGACCGCGCCGTCGGCGATCGCCCGGTCGAAGGTGTCCTCCGCGTAGAGCGGCAGCTCGCCGGTCGCCTCGGTCTGGGCCATGTACTCCAGCATCAGTCGCTGGCCCTCCTTCGACAGCGCCTGCCGCAGGAACTCGGTGCGCTCGACGTGCAGCCCGTCCTCGAGCGACATGGAGCCGCCGAGGTAGACCGAGCGCTTGATGGCCGCCACCGATTCCCGGGGCCGGGATCCGAAGTGAGCGGCCAGCTCCAGGGCACGATCCAGCACTTCGTCCTGCGGTACGACGTCGTCGAGCGCGCCGAGCGCCAGTGCTTCCGCGGCCGTGAACGGCTTGCCCTCCAGGATCGCCACCAACGAGCGGTGGGTGCCGATCAGGCGGGTCAGCCGCTGGGTTCCACCACCGCCGGGCATGATGCCGAGCAGGACCTCGGGCTGGCCGATGAAGAAGTCGCCCTCGGCCATCACGCGCAGGTCGTTGGCCCACGCGAACTCGGCGCCCAGGCCCAGCGCCGATCCATTGAGCGCGGCGATGAAGATGACACCGCTGCGGTTCATCCTCAGGAACGTCTGGTGCAGGTTCTCGAGCTCGACTGCAGGCCACAGCGGCGTGTTGCGCAGCGCAGGGGCCAACGCCGCACTGGCCTTGTTGACGCCGTACGCCGTGCGCGCGAGGGCGGACGCACCGCGGCGCCCTACGGCCGGAACAGCGGCACCGCCCTCCTGCAACCAGCGGACCTCCGCGTGGCTGACGAAACGATCGGGGTGCGATCCGGTGAAGACCACGGCATGGATGTCCGGATCACGATCCACGCGATCGACCAGCGTCTCCAGCTCCGCCGCGATGTCTGGCCCGAACACCTGGCGGGGCCCGCCTGCAATGTGTACGACGACCACCGCTCCGCGGTCCTCGACTTCGAGGTGGCCCGTTTCCTTCTCTGCCATGACGCCTGCTTTCGTTGTCCTGTTCGGCTAGAATAACGAAGTTATAGCTAGGCGACAAGGGTGATCCTGCCCACGAGTGAAAGCATCGGCGACATGGCAGTGGACGAGATCTCCGGCAGCGTGCCCGAGCGACTGGTGGCGGCCGCGGTGACGCTGCTCGCCGACGAGGGACCCTCCGCCATCAAGGTGCGGTCCGTGGCTGCCGCCTGCGGACTGTCGACGATGGTGGTCTACAGCCACTTCGGCGGCGTGCCCGAGCTCGTCAGCGCCGTTGCCGACCATGGCTTCGAGGAGTTCCGCCGCGCCTTCGCCGACGTCCCCGCCACCGAGGACCCGGTGACCGATCTCTTCACCATGGCGACGCGGTGCCGCCAGATCGCGCAGGCCAACCCGCACCTCTATGACCTGATGTTCGGCCTCTCGACCCGGGCGACCTACCGGCCGGCAGCGGGCGCAGGATCACGCCTGAGCGGCCACTCCCCGGCCTTCCAGGCTGCCTACGCGCACGTCACCGCCGCCTGCGCCCGCCTTGTCGAGTCAGGGCGGATCTCCCCCGCCGAGCCCGAGGTCATCGCGGCCTCGGTCTGGAGCTTCGTGCACGGCTACGTCAGCCTCGAGCTGGCCGACCACTTCATCGAGTTCAAGGACCCGGTGACCGAAGTGCTCGTCCCCATGGGCGTGACGTTCTGCGTCGGCCTCGGCGACACCAGAGAACGCGCCCTGGCCTCCCACCTGGCGGCACTGAGCCGCTACGGGACCAGCTGATCGTTGCGCCCGAGGACGTCGACCTCGCGCTCGAGGGTGGGCACGGTCCGGGCCGCGAACCGACGCATCCACGGCCAGGCGACGGGGGAGTTGAGCAGCCCCTGCGCCCAGTTGGCAACGACGACCGCACGCGGCACGTAGACCCGTGACCGTCGATGAACCAGCGCATCGACGATGGCCGCGGCTGCGTCGTCCACGCTGGTGGTGACATTGCCCGGGTACGGCAACCGGTGGCGCATCGCCGCAAAGGACGGCAGGTCCGCCTCCGCGCCGCGGACGAGATCGGTGTCGATCCAGGACGGATGGACCAGCCCCACGGTCACGCCCAGGTGCGCCACCTCCTGGCGATACGCGAGGGCCAGCATCTCGACACCCGCCTTGCTGGCGCCGTACGACGCCATG
>NZ_JBMCZA010000161.1:43626-43830 GCF_048654705.1 Nocardioides sp. CPCC 206348 | reverse complement strand
GTCGCGTGACCACGGCTCGCAGCAAGGTGCGGTGTCGCGTGCTTCAAGGTGCGGAAGACGCCGTTCACGTTGACGTCGAGGACCCTCTCGAACGACGCCTCGTCGATGTTGCGGACCGTCCCGTACGACGCGACGCCGGCATTGGCGACCAGGAAGTCGATGGCACCCAGTTCGTCGGCACAGCCGTCGATCGCCGTACGCAAC
>NZ_JBMCZA010000161.1:41145-43616 GCF_048654705.1 Nocardioides sp. CPCC 206348 | reverse complement strand
ACGCCGGCATTGGCGACCAGGAAGTCGATGGCACCCAGCTCGTCGGCACAGCCGTCGATCGCCGTACGCAATGCCTCGCCGTCACGCACGTCCGCCTCGCGCCAGACAGCGCGGTCCCCCAGGTCGGTCGCCAGGCCCTGCAGCCGATCCGCCTCGAGCCCGACGAGCCCGACCCTGGCTCCCTCATCGACGGCCAGGCGGGCCACCTTCTCGCCGATGCCGCGCGCGGCCCCCGTGACGAGCACTGTCCGACCCTGCAGGCGTTGGTTCATGCCATCACGATAACTTCGTTATACGAATCGGGCAAGGGAATCCCTTGTTCCGGTCGCTCGGTCCGACCGGTGCGCCCATGGGACCTATGGTTGACCGGTGACATCCTTGCGTTCCACCCACCGGCCATCGCCAGCGGCAAGGGGCGCGGACCGTCGCCCCACCCGCAAGGGCGACGTGCAGCGGGACGCGCTTCTCGGGGCAATGACCCGCCTGCTGGAGCGCAAGCGTTTCGGAGACCTCTCCGTCGCGGACATCACGACGGAAGCCGGGGTTGCTCGTTCGGGCTTCTACTTCTACTTCGAGTCGAAGTACGCGGCGCTCGGATCGGCGTCCGTGGAGATCTGGTCCGAGTTCGTCGACGCAACGGCTTCGTACGTCCGGCCCGATGAAGAGTCCGTCAGCGACTACGTCGAACGGGTGCTGCAGAACGCCCTACGGATCTGGCGGTCCCATGAAGCCCTGCTGATCGCGTCGCTGGAGGCTCTCCCGCTCGACGAGGAACTGACCCGCGCCTGGCGGGAACAGATCGGCCGCGTCAGTGATCTCGTCGCCCAGCAGGTCGAGCGCGACCGTGCCGCCGGGCTGGTGGCGCCAGGCTTCGACGACATCCCGACACTGGTGCGCCGCCTCGGCGAGACCACCATGTACCTGCTCTACCAGGACCGCAGCGACAACGCCGACGAGGCCGCGAGCCAGCAGACCGTCGAGGTCCTCAAGCACATCTGGTTGACCGCGATGGGCGCGCCCAGCTGACGTCACTCCTTCCCATTTGACAGGTCGTCGATTATTCTCGACACCTAGTCAAATCAGGTGAGGACCCACATGGACGCTCGTACATCCGATCTGCTCTGCATTCACGGCTACACGGCCAGCTGGCACCACTGGGACCCAGTCGTGCCCGCCCTGCAGGAGCACCACCGCGTCCACGTGGCCCGGCTCGCCGGACATGCGGGTGGTCCACCGCTCGCCGCCGGCGTCGCCCCCACGGCCACCGCCCTCGCCGACCAGCTGGAGCGCGACCTGGACGCGGCCGGCGTGGACCGCGCCCACCTCGTCGGGAACTCGCTGGGCGGATGGCTCGCCCTCGAGCTCGCCGCCCGCGGACGAGCACTCTCCGTGACTGCGCTCTCCCCCGCGCTGGGCTGGGAGCCGAGGGGCAACCACCTGCGGACCCTGGACCTCAAGCTCGCCGTCGCCCGTCAGATGATCCTCCGAGGCTCCCCCTTCCTCCCTCTGCTCTTCAGGTCCCCGACGGCGAGGCGGGCAGCGCTCAAGGTCGCCGTGGCGCATGGCGACCGGATGACCCCCGAAGCCGCGCTGACCTTCACGGCCGCCATGGCCGAGTGCACGATCGCCAAGCCACTCAAGCAGTGGTTCCTCACGACCGAGCACACCCTGGGCCCCATCGAATGTCCCGTGCACATCGCCTGGTCGGGCGAGGACGCCCTGATTCCGCTCGAGCCCTACGGCGCCCGATTCACCACACTCGTTCCGAACGCCGAACGTACGGTGCTCCCCCACGTCGGCCACGTCCCGATGTACGACGACCCGGACCTGGTCGCGCGCACGGTGCTGGACCTGACCAGCGCCGTGGACCGAGCCGGCACACCGTTGACCCCGGTCGACGGGAGCTGATGACAATGACGTCGTACGGCGGCGGCGAGACCGACACGGCCCTGTTGGAGGAGACGATCGGGGCGAGCTTCGAGCGCACGGTGGGGTTGTACGGCGATCGGGAGGCGTTGGTCGAGGTGTCGACTGGGCGGCGGTGGACGTATGCGGAGCTGAACCGTGACGTGGATGCTTTTGCGGTGGGGTTGTTGCGTGCCGGGGTCGTGAAGGGTGACCGGGTGGGGATCTGGGCGCCGAACTGTGCGGAGTGGACGATCACCCAGTACGCCACCGCGAAGATCGGCGCGATCCTGGTCAACATCAACCCGGCCTACCGGACCCACGAGCTGGCCTACGTGTTGAAGCAGGCGGGTGTGAAGCTCCTCGTGTCCGCGACGGAGTTCAAGACCAGTGACTACCGCGCGATGGTCGCCGAGGTGATCGAGGAGACGCCGGTCGAGAAGGTGCTGTTCCTCGGCACCCCGGAGTGGGACGAGGCCAACGTCCACGACCCCGGTGCCACGGTGGCGGACCTGGTGACGTGGTCCCTGGACCCGAATGACCCGATCAACATCCAGTACACCTCG
>NZ_JBMCZA010000161.1:39215-40952 GCF_048654705.1 Nocardioides sp. CPCC 206348 | reverse complement strand
AACGCACCCGGGTTCGCCGACTACGACCTCTCCAGTTTACGGACCGGGATCATGGCCGGTTCACCGTGTCCGGTCGAGGTGATGAAGCACTGCATCGAGGACATGCACATGAGTGAGGTCTCGATCGCGTACGGGATGACCGAGACCAGCCCGGTCTCCACGCAGACCCGTGCGGATGACGACCTGGATCGTCGTACGGCCACGATCGGGCGGGCGCACCCGCACGTGGAGGTCAAGGTCGTCGACCCGGTCACGGGCGAGACCGTGGAGCGTGGCGAACCGGGTGAGTTCTGCACCCGTGGTTATTCGGTGATGCTCGGCTACTGGAACGACCCGGACAAGACCGCCGAAGCGATTGATGCCGAGGGGTGGATGCACACCGGTGACTTGGCGGTGATGCGTGAGGACGGGTACTGCGCGATCGTGGGGCGGATCAAGGACATGGTGATCCGTGGTGGGGAGAACATCTATCCCCGTGAGATCGAGGAGTTCCTCTATACCCACCCTGATGTGGAGGACGTCCAGGTGATCGGGGTCCCGGACGAGAAGTACGGCGAAGAGCTCTGTGCCTGGGTACGGATGCGACCCGGGGCCGAACCGCTCGATGCCGCAGCGGTGAAGGAGTTCGCGACCGGGAAGCTCGCGCACTACAAGGTCCCGCGCTACGTCCTGGTCGTCGACGACTTCCCCATGACCGTCACCGGCAAGGTCCGCAAGATCGAGATGCGCGAGGAGAGCATCAACCTCCTCGAGCTCGCGTGACCTGTCCGCCGCGCTGGTCACGAACACCGCCCGGCGCCGTGGCTCAGGCCAACGACACCAGCAGGTCGCCCACGACTTCGGGGCTTTCGAGCGCAATGAAGTGGCCCACGCCCGGGAGCTCCGTGAACTCGGCAGCGGGCATCAGCTCCTTGTTGGCAGCCCGATCCGATCGCCGGGACCAGTCCTTCTCGCCGTAGATCAGGTGAACCGGCGCCTTCACCTCGGGGTAGCGCGAGCGGGCAGCGATCATGCTGGACAGGTTCCTGTAGATCCCCCGGATCGCAATGGGGTAACCCGGCCGCTTGCCCACATGGCTGAGCTCGTCCACGTAGTCCGACCGCAGGGCCGCCTTGTCGACCAGCCCACCCTGGAGGATCCGGCGAAGAACCGGCTTGGGCTCGACTCGGGCGAACGCCGACCCCAGTCCCGGCAGGGCGATCCCGCTGTTGACCGCACGAGCGAGGGCACTGGACCGGGCGATCCCGCCTCGGTAGTCGTACAGGTTCACCGCGACGACGCGCCGGACACGGTCAGGCAGGTCGGCGGCGGCGGTCAACGCGAGCACCGCGCCGATGGACTCGCCGACCAGCGTCACGTCATGGAGGTCGAGCTCGGTGAGGAGCCGCTTGACGCCCGCACGCAGAGCCGGCTCCTCGTACGACGCCCCGGGGACGATCTCCGAGTACCCCATCCCGGGGAGGTCGAGGGCGTACACCGTGTAGTGCTCCGCGAGCTGCGGAATGAGAAGGCGGAAGTGCTCAGCCTGGGTGCGCACGGTGTGCAGCAGGACGAGCGGAGCACCAGACCCAGCCGTGAGGTAGCGCAACGTTCCTTCGCGACTGCCACGGCTCGCGCTCGGCGCAAGCGTGTGGCTGGTGACTCCTGGAACCTGAAGGGTGGGGCGCTCTTTCGTGGTGGTCATGTCATGAACTCCTCGGGTGCGAACTGCAGGCGGCGACCGGGCTCCACAAGCGG
>NZ_JBMCZA010000161.1:37759-39205 GCF_048654705.1 Nocardioides sp. CPCC 206348 | reverse complement strand
GAACCTGAAGGGTGGGGCGCTCTTTCGTGGTGGTCATGCCATGAACTCCTTGGGTGCGAACTGAAGGGCGGCGACCGGGCTCCACAGCGAAAACCGATCGGTTTCCACCAAAGTACACCGATCGGTTTCCTCTCGCAACCATCGAGGTCCTACGTCAGCGCATGCCTCCCCTGTCGAGCAGCGCAGCCACCGTGGGCTCAACGAGTCCAGCCAGGGAATCGGCCTGGATGCCCGCGCGCACGCTGGCGCCGTCGAAGACGAGGCTGAGCTGTCGGGCCAACAGGTCAGGATCGCCCGCACCCCCTTGCTCGGCCTCGGAACGAAAGAAGGCCGTCAGGGCGGACTTGACCCCATGGGCCACCTGGCTCGCCGGGTGGGCTTGATCCTTGAGCTCGACCTGGACGGCCAGGTATCGACACCCTCGAAACTCGGGTTCGGTCGACTCGAGCTCCACCTGCTTGAAGACGTGCATGATCCGCTCGCGCGGCGGGCGTTGGTCATCGTCCGCAGGCAGATGGCCCGCAACATAGGCCGCGACACCTTCCTCCAGGCTTGCGGCCAGCAGGTCGTCCTTGCTGTCGAACAACTGGTACAGCGAGCGCTTCGAGACGCCTGCTGCCTTGCACAGTGCCTCGACGCCGACGCCGACGCCGTTCTGATAGGTCAGCCTGGCGGCCGCCTCCAGCAACCGCTCACGAGGACGCGCCTTCACTTCAGTGGTCATGTCGGGAGACTAGCCCGATTTCCACCTTCGGAAAACCGATCGGTTTCCCGCGCTCGTCGACGCGTTCGAGGTCAACATCAACGGCGGCGCCATCGCGATCGGGCATCCCGTTCGACACCGTTGCAACCCGACCCGCACCATCAGGCCCCGAGATCGACGAGAACACCCACACGGGCACGGTGCCGGCCCGGGGTGCCGAGCGCGATCTGGTCGGCCTTGGCGCGCTTGAGGTAGAGATGCGCGGGGTGCTCCCAGGTCATGCCGATGCCGCCATGGAGCTGTACGGCCTCCTCGGCCGCTCGCACCGCGAGATCGCTGTTGAAGGCCTGGGCGATCGACGTCGCCAG
This sequence comes from Nocardioides sp. CPCC 206348, assembly GCF_048654705.1. NCBI lineage: Bacteria > Bacillati > Actinomycetota > Actinomycetes > Propionibacteriales > Nocardioidaceae > Nocardioides > Nocardioides sp. CPCC 206348. The sequence goes on along the minus strand of NZ_JBMCZA010000161.1, from coordinate 38,134 downwards.
GACACCATCCCCGTCGCCCGCGGCCAACGTCGCTGCCGCGTAGCGCGCGGCCGCTGCACCCGACTCCACGTCCGTGTACAGGTCAGCGAGCCGGTGCTTGAGGGCCTGGAACCCTCCGAGCACGCGCCCGAACTGCTTGCGCACCTTGAGGTAGGTCACCGTCGTCTCCAGGCACCAGCGGGCAACACCCAGCTGTTCGGAGGCCATCAGCGCTGCACCCCAGTCCAGCGCGCGGCGTACGGCGGGCTCGGCGTCAGCGAGCACGAGCGCCCCCGCGATGCCGTCGAGAGTCACGTCCGCGACCTGGCGGGTCATGTCGAGACAGACCCGGGGTGTCACCGTCACGGCGGACACGTCGACTGAATAGAGGTGAGA
>NZ_JBMCZA010000161.1:33969-37749 GCF_048654705.1 Nocardioides sp. CPCC 206348 | reverse complement strand
AGCTGTTCGGAGGCCATCAGCGCTGCACCCCAGTCCAGTGCGCGGCGTACGGCGGGCTCGGCGTCAGCGAGCACGAACGCCCCCGCAACGCCGTCGAGAGTCACGTCCGCGACCTGGCGGGTCATGTCGAGACAGACCCGGGGTGTCACCCTCACGGCGGACACGTCGACCGAGTAGAGGTGAGTGCCGGCCAGGACCAGCAACACATCCGCCTCGATCGCTCCGGCGACGCTCGTGACCGTGCCGGTGAGCCGACCACCTTCCAGCTGCACAACCGGGAGCTGGGCGTCCGGCGCGGTTGACCATGGAACGGCGAGGGCTGCCACCCGATCCCCTGCCGCCAACTGCGGCAGTAGGGGCGAGTCGCTGTCGAGCAGCACGGTCGTCGCGATGACCGAACTGGTCAGGAACGGCACCGGCGCCGCCGTACGCCCCAGCTCCTCGAGCACGACCGCGGCCTCGCGCGCTGACGCACCCTGGCCACCGCGGTCCTCCGGCACCAGCAACCCGGCGAGGCCGATGTCCACCAGCGACTTCCAGAGCCCGTCGACCAGTGACCGGTCTCCGTCGTAGATCCTGGTGACCGCTTTGGAGTCACACCTGTCGCCCAGCAGGTCACGCACGCTTGACCGCAGGTCCTCCTCGATCTCTGTGTAGAGCAGCTGAAGGTCGCTCACTTCGCGATCTCCTTCCACGGGAGGTCCTTGTCGACCCGGTGCTCACCGGGCAGGCCCAGCACGCGCTCGGCCACGATGTTGCGGAGAATCTCCGACGTACCGCCCTCGATGGAGTTGCCCTTCGCGCGCAGGTAGCGATAACCGGCGTCGCGGCCGGTGAAGTCGACGTGGACAGATCGGACCAGTGTCCAGTCCGAGTAACGCAGCCCCTCCTCACCGAGCAGCTCGAGCTCGAGCCCGGAGAGTTCCTGCGCGATGCGCGCAAAGCTCAGCTTCATCGCCGAGCCCTCGGGACCGGGCTGACCCTGCGCGAGCTTCTGGCGAAGTCGGACGCCCGTGAGCCTGGAGACCTCGGCCTCGATCCACAGCCGCAGCAGCCGGTCATGCAGGTCAGCTGTGCGCAGCTCGGGACGTGCACGCCAGGTCTGCGCGACGACGCCGATCATGCCACCCTCACGACTCGCACCCTTGCCGATCGAGAGCCGCTCGTTGTTGAGCGTTGCGTTCGCGACCTTCCATCCCTGGCCGACCTCACCAAGCCGGTGTCCGTCGGGGATGCGAACGTCCGTCAGGAAGACCTCGTTGAACTCCGCCTCGCCGGTGATCTGCCGCAGCGGTCGTACCTCGACACCGGGGTCGGTCATGTCGCACACGAAGTAGGTCAGTCCGAAGTGTTTGGGCTGCTCCGGGTCGGTGCGCGCGACGAGGATCGCGAATCGGGCGTTGTGAGCACTGGAGGTCCACACCTTCTGCCCATTGACGACCCACTCGTCCCCGTCGCGCACCGCACGCGTCGAGACGTTGGCGAGGTCGGAGCCCGCGCCCGGCTCGCTGAAGAGCTGGCACCAGATCTCCTCGCCGGTCCACAACGGCCGCAGGAATCGGTCCTTCTGGTCCTCGGTGCCGAAGGCCAGGATCGTCGGCGCGGCCATGCCGAGCCCGATGACGTTGCGTCCCGGCTTGTTGTCCGGGCCACCCGCCTCGACGAACAGCCGGTCCGCCTCGGACTGCAACTCCTGCGCCAGGCCGAGGCCGCCACGGCCGATCGGGTGGTGCACCCAGGCCAGACCCTCGTCGTACCGGGCGCGGAGGAACTCGAGGCGGTCGGTCGTTGCGGGGTCATGCGCGGCGAGGAACGCTTCGACCTTCTCCTGCAGCTGCGCCACGCTCACTCGACGCCGCCGGTCAGGGTGACGCCACCGTCGACCACAACGGTCTGGCCGGTCATCCAGCCAGCGTCGTCGGAGAGCAGGAACGCGACCACGCTGCCGATGTCCTCGGGGACCCCGAGGCGCTTGAGCGGGTAGACCTGGCTGACCAGGTCTTCTCGCCCGTCGTACAGGGCAGTGGCGAACTTGGTCTTCACCACAGCCGGCGCGACGCCGTTCACGCGAATGTCGGGGCCGAGCTCGACGGCGAGCAGTTCGGTGATGGAGTTGAGCATCGCCTTGGTGGCGCCGTACCAGCCGATGTTCGGCGCCGGCCGGACGGCGGTGACCGAGGAGACGTTGACGACCGCGCCGCCGTGTTCCTTCATCCACGCCCCATGGACCTTCTGCACCCAGGACAGGGAGGCAAGGCAATTCACCTCGACCACTCTGCGGGCAGCGTCGAGGTCGAGCTCGACCATCGGACCGTAGGCCGGGTTGATGCCGGTGTTGTTGACCAGGAAGTCGACGCTGCCGAACGCCTCGACCGCCTGCCGGATCGTGTCGTCCTGATGGTCGGTGTCGTCGGCCTTGCCCGCGACGGCGAGCGCCTTCGCGGGACCGCCGAGGAACGCGACCGCCTCGTCAAGAGCCTCCTTGTTGCGCGCGGTGATCACCACCCGAGCACCATCGCGGACCAGGCGCTCGGCGATGCCCAGCCCGATGCCGCGGCTGGCGCCGGTGACGATCGCGGTCTTCCCAGCGAACCTGCTCATGCGAGGCGCTCCAGCACCATCGCCATGCCCATGCCGCCGCCCACGCACATGGACTCGACGGCGAACTGCTTGTCGTGCCACTGCAGGGAGTTGATCAGCGTGGTGGTGATCCGCGCACCGGTCATCCCGTAGGGGTGGCCGATCGCGATCGCGCCGCCGTTGACGTTCAGCTTCTCCAGCGGAATGCCGAGCTGCTGGGCCGAGCCGAGCGACTGTACGGCGAACGCCTCATTGATCTCGAACAGGTCGATGTCGCCGATGCCCAGGCCCGCATTGCGCAGCGCAGCGGGGATCGCCTCGACCGGGCCGAGCCCCATGATCTCCGGCGACAGACCCGTCACCGCGGTCGACACGATGCGGGCGAGCGGCGCCAGACCGAGTTCCTTGGCGCGGACGTCGCTCATCACGACGAGGGCAGCCGCGCCGTCGTTCAGCGGACACGCGTTGCCGGCGGTCACGGTGCCGTCGGGACGGAACACCGGCTTCAGCTGACTGACGCCCTCGAGCGTCGTGCCGGGGCGCGGGCCGTCGTCGGTCGACACGACCGTGCCGTCCGCCAGCGTGACCGGAGTGATCTCGCGGGCCCAGAAGCCCTCTTCGACCCGCTGGCAGGCGAGGTTCTGGCTGCGAACCGCGAACTCGTCCTGCTCGTGGCGCGACATGCCGATCACCTGTGCCACGTTCTCGGCGGTCTGGCCCATGGCGATGTAGAGGTCCGGCAGATCGCCGGTGGTGCGCGGGTCGACCCAGGCTTCGGCCCCGCCGCCCGCACGCTTGTCGGTGACCGTCTGCGCCTCGGCGAACGCCGGATTCTGCCCCTCCGGGTTGTCGGACCAGCCGTTGAAGTATCGACTCACCGTCTCGACGCCCGCGGAGATGAAGGCGTTCCCCTCCCCTGCCTTGATCGCGTGGAAGGCCATCCGCGTGGTCTGCAGGCTGCTCGAGCAGTAGCGGTTGACCGTGACGCCCGGCACGTGGTCCATCCCGCTCAGCACGGCGACAGCACGGCCGAGGTTGTTGCCACCTTCACCCGCGGGGTTCCCTGTGCCGAGGATCAGGTCGGTGATCTCGCCGGGGTCCAGCGCGGGAACGCCGGCGAGTGCGGTCCGGACCATTCGCGCGGCCAGTTCGTCAGGTCGCATCTCCTTGAGCGAACCCTTTCCGGCGCGCCCGATCGGC
>NZ_JBMCZA010000161.1:33282-33959 GCF_048654705.1 Nocardioides sp. CPCC 206348 | reverse complement strand
AGCGGACGGCTGAGACGATGACTGCTTCGGGCATGGGGGTCCTCCTGGGATGAAATGTTGTGCTTGCTTAAGGTGCGATGGAAAGGCCGGGGAATGCCGGCGGCCGACCCTCGAGATAGCTGGTGAGCCCCTCGCGGAAGTCGGGGGAGCTGAACGCGTCGAGCATGAGCCGGTCGGCCTCATCGAGAGCCTCGGCGAACGTGCTGTCCTGGGCATGGAGCAGCTGCCGCTTGATCGTTCGCATGGAGGCCGGCGAGCAGGCGTTCGCCAGTTCCTCGGCGTAGGCGACGGCAGCGTCGAGCAGCAGGTCGGGCTCGACGATCCGGTCGATAAGCCCGATCCGGAGAGCCTCGTCGCCGAGGACGACCCGCGATGAGAGCAGGATGTCCAGGGCGCGGCTCCGGCCAACGAGGCGCGGCAGCAGCCAGGCGACGCCGTACTCGGCGATGAGCCCGCGGCGGGAGAAGGCGGCGGTGAGCTTGGCGCGCGGAACGGCGAAGCGGACATCGCAGTACAGCGCCTCGACGAGCCCGAGGCCGGCGGCACCACCGTTGATGGCTGCGACCAGCGGCTTGCTGAACAGCAGGGGGCGGTGGCGCGGCGGATCACGTTGCACCACCGCGGAGAGGTCCCGGCTCTCCAGGACCTCGGACAGGTCGTCCATCTCCGCGCCGGCG
>NZ_JBMCZA010000161.1:23611-33272 GCF_048654705.1 Nocardioides sp. CPCC 206348 | reverse complement strand
AGCGGACGGCTGAGACGATGACTGCTTCGGGCATGGGGTCCTCCTGGGATGAAGATGAGCTTGATGGGGGGTGCGATGGCTAGGCCGGAAAAGCTGGCGGCCGAGCTTCGAGGTAGCTGGCGAGCCCCTCGCGAAAGTCCGGGGAGCTGAAGGCGTCGAGCATGAGCCGATCGGCCTCGTGGACCGCCTCGGCGAACGTGCTGTCCTGGGCCTGGAGCAACTGCCCCTTGATCGTCCGCATGGACGCAGGGGAGCAGAAGTCGGCCAGTTCCGTGGCGTAGGCGACGGCAGCGTCGAGCAACAGTTCGGGCGCGACGACCCGGTCGACCAGCCCCAGCCGAAGGGCCTCCTCGCCGAGGATGACGCGTGAGGAGAGCATGATGTCCAGGGCACGGCTCCGGCCGACAAGGCGCGGCAACAACCAGGCCACGCCGTACTCGCCGATCAGGCCGCGACGGGAGAAGGCGGCGGTCAGCTTTGCGTGCGGGGTGGTGAAGCGAACGTCGCAGTACAGCGCCTCGACGAGGCCGAGGCCGGCGGCTGCGCCATTGATCGCCGCAACCAGCGGCTTGGTGAACAGCAGCGGGCGGTGGCGCGGCGGATCACGTTGCGCCAACGCGGAGAAGTCCTGGCTCTCCACGACCTCGGAGAGGTCGTCCATCTCTGCGCCGGCACAGAACCCGCGGCCAGCTCCCGTCAGCACGACGGCCCGCACGTCAGGATCCGACTCGGCCGCGTCGAGGAGTTCGAAGTAGCGCTGCTCCAGGACCTCGGTCCACGCATTGAGCCGGTCGGGACGATTCAGGGTGAGCACCAGGACACGTCCCCGACGCTGCGCGAGCACGACATCAGTCGTGCACGGCGTGGCGTCCCCTGTCATCTCGGCTCTCTCGTCGGTACGTGCTGGTGCCCCGGGGTACGGCGCCGCCGTACCCCGGGGTGCTTGGTCACGAGGCAGCGACCTCGTAAGGAATCGGCCGGTTCTCTTTGGCCCAGAGCTTCTCCACGTCGGAAAATGCCGGAGGTGGAACGAGGCCCTGCGTGCGCCAGAGGTCCATCGGGGTCTCGTCGACGTGCCACTCCCAGTCGAATCCGCGATCCTTGACATGGGGAACCAGCGCCTTCTCGAACTCCTCGCTCGCCCAGGCCCTGAGCTCAGCCGTTTCCAGCTGTCGGGCGACGTGGTCGACGAAGATCCGGATGAAGTTTCCGACGGGTTCGCCACCGACCAGGAAGTCCTCCTCGGGCACCTCCCGGAAGTTCACGACGACATAGAACGCCGGGATACCGACGGTCTCGGTGTACGCCGCGGTGATGTCCTTGGCAAATGCCTTCTTCTGATCTGCCGTGTAGGCACCGATCGGGGTTTGAATGTTCCACAGGGGCATGACGAATTCCTTAGGTGAGAGGGATGTTGACCTGGGTGGTCACGTGGGAACGATGGGGCCCGCCGTCCCGGACGGGTCCTACGCCAAGGCGCGAACGAAGTGCTCGCAAGCAGCCGTGGACGACACCTCGAACTCGGCGCCGGTGTAGATGTCGAAGTGGCCGCAGGGCAGCACGACCAGCTCCTTGGGCTCACGGGCCCGTTCGTAGGCCTCGAATGCGAGATCTGCATACGCACTGATGTCCTGATCGGCCACGATCATCAGCAACGAGGACGGTGAGATGCGGTGGATACCATCGCCCGGCTCGAACTCGCCGATCCGCTCGAGCGAGCGAACGGTCACCTCGTTGCGCCAGGACGGTGCCCGGTCCTGCGCCGTCTTCGTGAAGAAGTCCCAGGCTTCCTCGCTGGCCATCAGCGCCGAGCCCATCGGATCCGCGTCGACCGCCGGCATGAGCGTGGGCTCGCCACCGTTGTAGAGGTTGCGCCGCTCTGCGTCCAGACTGGCGTGCAACATGGGACGGAAGTCGGGACGAACGAGCCGCGTCAGCTGGCCGGACCCGCTGATGAACGGGACCTGGGCGACCACGGCTCGTACCCGAGGATCGACTGCGGCGACACTCAGCACGAGCCCACCGCCGTGGCTCGATCCCCAGATGCCGACCCGGGCGGGATCGACGTCCTCACGCCCCGTCACGTACGTGATGGCGTGACGAAGGTCGCGAACCTGGGCGATGGGGTCGATGTCCTGGCGCGGTGTGCCGTCGCTCGCGCCGAAGTTGCGGTGGTCGTAGGCCAGGACGTTCAGGCCAGCCCGGGAGAAGCACTCGGCATAGTCGTCGAGATGCATCTCCTTGACCGTGGTCAGCCCGCCCACCAGCACGACCACCGGGGCTGGGGAGACCGCCCCTTCCGCGGGGTAGAACCACCCGCGCAAGGTGACGTCGTCAGCCAAGAATTCAATGTCTTCGCGTGCCATTGCAGTTCCTTTCAACAGAAGGGTGGTCAGGGCTGGATGTCGGCGGCGGTCGCACCTGCGTCGCGCAGCTGGATCGCGCTCATGGCCGAGAACTGCAGGGTCCAGAGGTTGCCGTGGCCCGGGTACTTCGCCGACATGATGCGGACCAGGTCCTCGGCATCGCCTGCCACCTCGTAGGCAGCCGCGAAGTCCTGGATGTAGGCACGGGTCTCGGCGATCATGGTGTCGACCGCGTGGTCGTCGCCGTCGGGCCTGCGGTGGCCGGCGACGATCACCTTGGGTGCCAGCTTCTCGACCAGCGCGACTGTCTCCAGCCAGTCCTGCCATTCCTCCGGCGTCGACAGGCCGAGCATGGGGTGGATCTCGTTGTAGACGGAGTCGCCAGCCACCACGACGTCGATCTCGGGGATGTGCACGATGGTGGTCGGATGGATGTCCGCCTGCTTCACCTCGATGATGTGAAGGGGGGAGCCGTCGACATAGAGGGTCTTGTCGTCGGAAGGGTCAGGAAGCGCCCCGGCGTCGACACACGCGTCGCCGAACATCAACGCCCACTGCCCCCGCTGCAGCTCCATGGATTCCTTGATCTCCTCGACGACGTGCGGCAACGCGACGCACTTGGCGTCCGGGAACCGCTCCATGAGGGGACCGATGCCGAGGTAGTGGTCGGCGTGGGCGTGGGTGACGTAGATCGTGGTGAGCGTCTTCCCGGTCCGCTCGATCAGGTCGCCGAGATCGCGCACGTCGTCCTTGAGGTACTGGGCGTCGATGAGCACGGCTTCGGTCGCACCGGTGACGAGGGTCGCGGTCGTGGGCGAGAACGTCCCGCTGGGAAAGTCAGGCACGTCTTCCGCGGGGATGTTGGGCCAGCGACCGACGTACACGGTCGCCCGGATCGGCGGGACTGCTGCGGCCTGCGGCCGGATGTCGGTGTTCACGACGTACCTCCAGGTTGGGGTGTTTTGCTGACCGAAGTGCGGGTGAGACGTTCTTTCCCGCCGGTAGAAAAGACGCTAAAAGGGTGCGATCTCCGGGACATAGGTTGAGCGCGCCGGGCGCCGGTACGGGGCTGCCACGATTCGTCACGCGTCCTGCGACGACGACGTGGCAGCCCGGGCGACTGCATAGTCGACAAAGGCGTCCAGCAGGGACGGGTCGTCGACCGAACGTGCTTCGGCGACCGCCGAGGCGTCGTCTCCTTGCAGGATGCGCTTGACCGGGACTTCGAGCTTCTTGCCCGTTCGGGTGTGCGGGATCCCTCTCACGACGATGACGTCGTCCGGCACGACCCGGGGCGACACCGCCTCGCGGATCCGTCCAACGATGCGCTCGCGGAGCGCGTCATCGAGGGCGGAGTGGTCGGCCAGCGTCACGAAGAGAGGCATCCAGTAGTCGCCGTTCTGCTGCTCCGCGCCGATGACCAGGGCTTCGGTCACCTCGGGGAGTTCTTCGACGACGCGGTAGATGTCGGCGGTACCCATCCGGATCCCGTTGCGGTTCAGGGTGGAGTCCGAACGTCCGTGGACGATCACGGTGTTCTGCTCGGTGATGGTGACCCAGTCACCGTGCCGCCAGACTCCGGGATAGGTCTCGAAATAGGCCTCCCGGTAGCGGAGGCCGTCGCCGTCATTCCAGAACCGGGTCGGCATGGACGGCATCGGTTGGGTGACCACCAGCTCCCCCACGTCGTCGCGCAGGCTCCGGCCGTCCGCGTCCCATGAGTCCAGGGCGACACCCAGTTGAGCGGCCGTGATCTCCCCGGCCCGGACCGGCAGGGTGGGTACGAAGCCCGCGAAGCCGCTGGCCACATCGGTACCGCCGGTCACCGAGGCGAGCGGCACATCGCGGCCGACGTGCTCCGCGACCCACGAGTGCAGCTCGGGAGCGACCACGGAGCCGGTGGCCCCCAAGGTCCTCAGCCGATGCAGATCGTGGTCAGTGCCGGGTGATCGGCCCGCTCGGGCGCAGGCTTGCAGATACGCCGGGCTGGTACCCAGCACGGTGACATCGTGGCGGGCTGCGAGCGCCCACAGCGCATCGTCGGTGGGGTACGACGGACTTCCGTCGTAACAGACGACAGTCGCGCCGACGAGCAGGCCACTCACGAGGGAGTTCCAGACCATCCAGCTCGGCGAGGTGTACCAGAGGTACTTGTCGGAGGGCCCCAGGTCCAGATGGAGTGCCAAGGCCTTGAGGTGCTCGAGCACGATGCCGCCGTGGCCGTGGACGAACCCCTTCGGCTTTCCAGTGGTGCCCGACGAGAACAGCACCCAGAGGGGATGGTCGAACGACACGTGCGCAGGGGTCATGGCCAACCCGTCCCCGGCGATCGCCTCTGCCCAAGGCGTGGTGCCCGCGGGAGCGCCCGAGCCAGGATGCAGTCGATCGACGACGAGCACCTCACGCAGCGTCGGCATCCCGGCCTGCAGGGCTGGCAGCGCCTCGAGCCGATCGACCTCGCGTCCGCCGAAGCGGTATCCGTCAGCCGTGACGAGAACCACCGGATCCAACTGCCCGAGGCGATCGACCACCGCCTCCGGTTGATAGTCCTGCCCGCAGCACGACCAGGTGGCTCCGAGGCTCGCAGCGGCGAGGAAGGCGATGACTGTCTCGGCGATGTTGGGGAGATACCCGACCACACAGTCTCCTTCTCCAACGCCCCGGTCGCGCAGCCAGTTCGAGAGTGCGGACACCTGGCGGCCGAGCTCGGTCCACGAGATCGTCCGCGGCCCGGGCCCACCCGGTTCGGAATCGTCGATGATCGCCGGACGGGATGACGTGGTGTGGCTCAGCACGGTGTCGACGTAGTTCAGCCGCCTGCCGGGAAACCACTCGGCCAGAGGCATCTCATGCGATGCCAGCACCGGCCCGACACCCGTCATCTGCACCCCGAAGTAGTCCTTCAGGGATGCCCAGAACTCCTCCTGACTGGTCACCGACCATTCCCACAGGGACTGGTAGGAGGCGGCCTCGTATCGGTCCGTGGCCTGAAGCCAGTCGATGAACTCAGTGATCCGGGCGCCCGCGACCCGATCTGCCGAGGGTGACCACGTGATGTCGCCGGCTGCGCTCACGCTCTCCTCCGGGGTCCCCTTCATTCGGAAATCCACATCTCTACCCTTCTTCAAGGCGTCGTCCCCGGGTGCCGAGAGCATCGGGGATCAACAGCCGTGGCTGTCTCGGTACTCGCTCGGCGAGACCCCGAAGCGCCGGCGGAACTCCCGGCCAAGGTGGCTGGGGTCGTAGTAGGACCAGCGGTGAGCGATCGTCGCGACGGTCATGTCCGTGTGCACCAGGTCCTCACGGACCGCGGCGAGACGCCGGGCACGCACGACTGCGGTCATGGTGTCGCCGGTCAACGAGAATGCGCGGTGGACGGTTCGCGCCGACACGTTGTGGGCGGCCGCGAGCGTCTCGACGTGGATGGGGCCGCTCCGCAGGTTGTCGTTGATCCAGTCTTCGATCTTCGCGCGCAGACCGGACAAGCCAGATCGAGGTGACGCAGAACGGCTCTCCGCGCGGATGACACCGGCAGTCAGCGTCACCAGCACCCCGCGGGTCGCCTCGACCTCTGACGCGTTCATGGCTGGAACACGGCTCCAGACCTCGTCGAGCACCGTGACCAGGACACCAACGAGCGGTCGGTCCTGCTCGAGCACGAGGCAGGCGGGGATGTTCGCGTCACAACCCGCTGCCACCAGCACGGCGCGCGGCAAGGTCAAGGTGCGCACACCTGCCTGTTCCGCGGGCCATTCCTCGGACGGGAAGCCAGCCACGACCATCACGGTGTCCCGGCGCGTCTCCCGAAGGTCATCCAGGGACGACACGTCCTCCACGCGCGGACCTTCCCAGTTCGCGAGCTGGAGGTCGCCGACCTCCCGCATCCAGGGCGACCCGGACCCGGCGGGTTCGAAGTCGAGGACGTCGATCTCGGTAGATGCAGTCGCGGTCATCGGCGCCTTCCCAAGCAACGGACGGGGTTCGATCGGTCTGAACAGACTGATCGCCGACCACCACAGGAGGCATGGTGTGAATGACGTATCCCGTTACCTATCTGCGCTCGCGTACGACCGTTTCGCGTCACAGCCACGCCCCGCGAGGGCTAGGCTGGCTGGACCATGTCCTCACGGTCGGCGAATCCGCCGGACAACCTGCCCGCGGACCTGACGAGCTTCGTGGGCCGTAGGTCCGAGGCCCACGCTGTCCGCCAACTCCTCTCGGCCGATCGGCTCGTGACCCTGACCGGGGTCGGCGGCGTCGGAAAGACCCGCCTAGCGCTGCGGGTTGCCCATGACCTGCGACGCGCGTTCCCGGACGGGGTCTGCCTGGTCGAGCTGGCCAACTTGAAGGACCCGGACCTGCTCCCCCACACGCTGAACGATGCCCTGGGCATTCGCGAGCAGTCAGCAAGCGCTACCTCGGTCCTCGCCGACTACCTGCGCCCCCGGCACACGTTGCTGGTCCTCGACAATTGCGAGCACCTGCTCGAGACGACCGCGACCCTCGTGGACCGGCTGCTCCGCGCGGCCCCGAAGCTGCGGGTCCTGGCCACCAGCAGGCAAGCGCTGATGATCGCCGGCGAGCACATGTACCCGGTGCCGACGCTGCCGGTGCCCGACGTGGACGTCCGTCTCGCTCCCGGCTCGGCGACGCAGTTCGCGGCCGTCAGCCTGTTTGCCGCCCGGGCAGCTGCGGTGGTTCCCGGATTCGAGATCACCCCTGACAACGAACAGGCGGTCATCCAGCTCTGCCAGCGCCTGGAGGGGATCCCGTTGGCGATCGAACTGGCGGCGGTGCGGTTACGCATCCTCACGGTGGACGAGCTTGCGCACCGGCTGGACAATCGGTTCGACCTGCTTCGTGAAGGTAGTCGTAACCTGCCGGAGCGGCACCAGACGCTTCAGGCACTCATCGACTGGAGCCACGAGCTGTGCACTCCCGCGGAGAAGATCCTGTGGGCGCGCGCATCCGTCTTCACGGGCGGGTTCAGCCTCGACGCGCTCGAGGCTGTCTGCGCGGACGAGCTGCTCACCGAGGAGAACCTGCTCGACACGGTGGCCGGGCTGACCGACAAGTCCATCCTGATCCGGGGCGAGCAAGGCGGACGCGTCAGGTTCCGCATGCTCGAGACCCTTCGGGAGTACGGCCAGGTCCGACTGCGGGAGTCCGGTTCGGAAACCGAGTGTCAGCGCAGGCACCGAGACTGGTACAGCCACGTCATCGAGAAGGCTTCCGCGGAATGGTTCGGACCGGGACAGGAGGACTGGGCGGCCCTGCTCCGCGTGGAGCATCCGAACGTACGCGCTGCGCTGGAGTTCTGCCTCGGACGGCCTGCCGAGGTGCGCATCGGGCTGCGGATGGCCGGCCTGCCCTGGTTCCTCTGGGCTGCACTCGGCTTCATGACCGAAGGCCGTCTGTGGCTCGACCGGGCGTTGGCCCTGGACCAGGAGCCAAGCCTCGAACGGGTCTGGGCGCTGGGTACCGCCGCTGACATCGCCTTCTTCCAGGGCGACGAGACTGCGGCGACTTCCCTGATCGACGCGCTCCAGGCCCTTGCGGACCAGCTGGGCGACCCCAAGGGTCTGGCCTACGCCACCCACATGCGCGGTCTCCGGGAACTGGGCTCCGACCCGCACGCAGCCATTCCAGTGCTGGTCGAAGCGCTCGACCGATACGCAGGCACCGACGTACCCGCCGACTACCCCAACAGTGTGCGGCCGGCACTGGCCATGGCCTACCTGCTCTCGGGCGAGTTGGACAGCGCAGCTGAAGTGGTCGACGAGGCATGCCGGCAGTGCAAGCACGCCGGCGAGCGGTGGCTGTTGTCCTACGCCATGTGGGCGAAGGGGATCTTGCGCCTCCTTCAGGGCGAGCTCGACCAGGCTGAGGCCGACTTGTGCGAGGCACTCCAGCTCAAACGGTTCACCCCGGACAGCCTGGGCCTGGCCTTCATCCTGGATGCTCTCGGGTGGACCGCCGCCGCGCACGGCGACTCCGAGCGGGCAGCCGTGCTCCTCGGAGCATCGGACCAGGTCTGGCGGACCGTCGGCGTCCCCCTGTTCGGCGCGAAGCATCTTCTCGCCCGGCGCGAACACTTCCAGGACATGGCTTGCCTGGCGATGGGTACCTCCGGATTCACCACCGCCTTTGCACGCGGAGGCGAGCTGACTGCCGAAGAAATGGTGACCTTCGCGCTGCGGGAGCGCCGCACCTCCTCGGTCGAACCTCGACAATCAGACCGCCTGCTGACGGCTCGCGAACGCGAGGTCGCGAACCTGGTGGCTCAGGGAATGTCGAGCAAGGACGTAGCCGCCAAGCTCGTCATCTCCCGTCGCACTGTCGATGCACACGTTGATCACATCTTCGCGAAGCTGGGATTCAATTCCCGCGCACAGATCGCGACCTGGGTGACACAACAGCAAGTGGCGGAATCGCCGGATCGGTGACCGCCGGGACCCCGACTCCGGTCCTCAGACTGGTTCCAGTCCGGCGATCTTCCAGCCGGCACCCGAGCGCTCCATGGTCACTTCGACCCGACTGCCGGACACCGAGGACCGGTCGCCCTTGGCGGTCGTGGTCTGCGTCAGGAAGACCAGGACAACCACCTCGTCCTTGCCACCCGAGACGACCCCCGCCGCGCTGACGGTCGCCTGGGTGCTGATGCCGCGGTCCTTGGCCGTGGGCTCGACGACGTCCGTGACGATCTTGCGGTAGTCGTCGCGGAAGGCACCTGTCGTCTGGTCGAGCGCACGGTCAAGATCACCGCTGAGAGAGCTGTTGTCGTAACTCAGCAGAACCGGAACGCGGGTCTTGGCGGCCGACAGCGCGTCCTCGCGAGCGTCAGCCACCGCGGCGGCCCGATGCGCCTGCCAACCCGCGACGAGCACCGCGGCCAGCGCCGCCACGACGACCGCGAGAACCATCAGTCGGGAACGGTTCATGCTCTTCATGCGACGAACTCCAGTCCCGCGACGAGCCATCGGTCGCCTTGTTCTTGAAGGTCGACCCGGAGCCGGTAGTTGCGCGGCTCGGCCTCGGCGGTCTTCTTGTTCGTGACCGTCCCGGTCGCCGCGACGATCACCGTTGCCCGGCCTTCGTCGAGCTTGACCACCCCGGCGGACACGACGTCGCCGGTCGCGGTGACCTTGTTCGCCTTCAGCGCCTTGCGCAGGCCGTCGGCCTGGGCCTCGAGCTCCGAGCGGAAACCGGCGGTTGCCCCATCCAGCAGGCTCGCCAGGTTCTCGTCCGACGTGGCGCCGCTGACGGCGATCAGACCACTCACCTCGACGGTCGCC
>NZ_JBMCZA010000161.1:23533-23601 GCF_048654705.1 Nocardioides sp. CPCC 206348 | reverse complement strand
CTCACCGCCCAGGATCAGCAGGGCACCCACCGCCAGGGCAGCGAGCCCGGACTGCCAGGAGAGCGGGG
>NZ_JBMCZA010000161.1:16166-23523 GCF_048654705.1 Nocardioides sp. CPCC 206348 | reverse complement strand
TCCAGCAGGCTCGCCAGGTTCTCGTCCGACGTGGCGCCACTGATGGCGATCAGACCGCTCACCTCGACGGTCGCTGCGGCCACAGCAGCTTTCTCATCGATGACCCGTTGGCGCTGATCCTGCCAGTCGAGCCCCCGCTCACCGCCCAGGATCAGCAGGGCACCCACCGCCAGGGAAGCGAGCCCGGACTGCCAGGAGAACGGTTTCCGGAGTGCGGCGAAACGCTCCCTCAGCCCGCCGACAGCGGCGCCAGTACCAGGATCTTCCACAGTTCTTCCTCCTTGCCTTCGTCGACGTCGAGGTCGCTCTTGTCGCCGCCCCGCCCGATCGCCAGGTCGTAGGCCACGGAGCCGCTCGTGTCAGGCCAGGCTCCCCGGCGGAACGTCAGGCCGCACGATGCCGGCAACGGGCCGCGTCGTGTCGAGTCGGGACACGGAAGGTTGCGGGCACCGCGGACGGCAATCGGGCTGTCGGCCGGGATCTCGCAGTGGGCCAGTGGATCAGCATCGCGACGACTGGTGTCGCTGGGCGATCTGCGCTGACGAACGGGCAGATACCCCGCCTTGCAGCTGGGTGGATTGTTCAACGCGGCACGGAGGTCGAACTCGGCATCGCCGAGCCCGGCACGCGGGTTGATCGCGCCCTGGAGGCGGGCGACGGTGGCTGGATAGACGACGAGCATCTGCTTGATACCCGGCAGGTAGGCGTTGAGCACCTCGGCGTTGGTGGTCGCGTTGGTGAGGAACATCGGCAAGGTCGGTTGCACGTCGGTGATGGTTCGCGTGAGTGCATCCAGACCGCCCGGACCAGACCTGAGCAGGGCGCGCAGATCCGCGCTGTCGCTGGCTGCGAGCGCCGTCGTCAGGTCGTTCAATGCCGCCGCGTAGGTCTGTGTGCTCGTCCCCAGTTCCCCCTGAGTGGTGAGCACGGGGCGCAGGGCGGTGATCAGCGACATCGTCGTGTCGATATGCCGCTGGGCTTCGGCCAGGAGCTGCCCGGAGGAGTCGATGATCCCCTCCAGATCCGCAGACCGTCCGCCGAGCCCGTCCCCCACCTGATCCAGCACGAGGCGCGTCTGCTTCTTCGGCACCGATGCCAACAGCCGATTGACGGATTCCAGTACGGGCGTGATCTGCGGCATCTCGATCGCACGGTCCCGCGGGATCTCGCCGCCATCGGCGAGGAACGGGCCCTTCCCCTTGACCTCGGCCGGCGGAACGAGATCGACGTACTGCTCGCCGATGGCAGAGGTGCTGTGCAACTCGGCCTTCGACCCCGCGGGAATTTCGGCGTCGTTGTCGATACGCAGCGTCGCCACCGCACCGTCCTCGCTGACCTCAAGTCCCACGACGGTGCCGACCTTGACCCCGCGGTAGGTGACCAGTGCCTTGGGATACAACCCGCTCGCATCGGCGTAGTCGACCGTGACGTCGTACACGCCGAGACCCACCATTGCCGGAACCTTGGCATAGGCAACGAATGCCAATCCGAGCGCAACAGCCGAGAGGGCGGCAAAGATCCGCAACTGCCAGATGATCAGGCGGGTGAGGAGCATCAGCAGAGTCCTAGCAAGGAGAGGAGGCAACTGGTCTTTCCGGCGGAGGAGCCGGCACCGTCGCCCTGCCCGCGTGGCAGGTTCAGCAACTTGCCCAGCTGATCGTCCAGCTGATCGGTGAGCCGGCCGCCGGAATCGGGTCCAGCACCGCTGGCGGCGTCCGGGATGATGAGCGGATCGGCGAGGGGGTTCCCTGCCTGCAGCGCTGGGGAAACGCCGTTCAACCAGACGTGATCGAGGGTCGTCGTACGCAGGTCGACCGTCGTGAAGAGGTTCAAGTAGTCGCCCTTGATGGCGTTGCGTGTGGTCATTGCCGGCCACGGGATGGTGAGGCCCAGCTTCAACGCCTCGGGCAGTGACTCACTGACCTGGCCGAGGTTGGTGAGGATCGGACCCAGCGAGTCGAGGTTGGTCAGCAGGGCCGCCTCATTCACCTGAACGACACGCACTGCCCGCTTGCTGACCCGCGCAGTGTCCGTCACCGCCTTCACCAGGTTCTCCCGTTCCTCCTCGAGGACCCGGAGACCAGGGCTGATCCTCTTGACGGCGTTGACGAACTTTCGTTGGTCGGCGTTCAGACCGGCGCTGAGAGCATCGAGCGATTCCAGTGCGGAGACGATCTCGTTGCGGTTGGTGTCGAGGACGACGAGCAGTTCGTTGGTGTGGCGGATCAGATTGCGAGTGTCCGGCACCCGGCCCTCGAGGGCCGTCGACAGCTCCCCGGTGATCGTGCTGATCTGCGAGAGCCCACCGTTGTTGAGCAGGAGCGCCACCGCCCCGAGAACCTGCTCTGTAGCGGGGTAGGAGCCGGTCTGTTCGACGCCGATCACGTCTCCCTGGCGGAGTACGGCGTCGACCCGGGCATCGGTTGCGGCGGGCGCGGCCGAGACCTCGACGTACTGCGCGCCCAGCAGGGTCTTCTGGCCGATCGAGAACATCGCGTCCCCGGGCAGCTGCACGTCATCGAGGAGGTGCAGCTCGACGACGGCCTCCCAGCCGTCGACCTCGATCTCACCGACGGTTCCGATCACCACGTTGTCCTTCTGGACCGTCGAGTTGGGGACCAGATTCTCGATCTGGTCGAAGTGGACGTGGACGGTGTAGCCGTCGTCACCGACTGCCGCCTGTCCGGGCAGCGTGTGGTCGTTGGGTTGGATCGCGCAGCTGGAGGAGAGGACCCCGGCAATGACCCCCACGACTGCGAGCGCCCTCATGGCGCACCCCCGGGCGCACGACCGAGCAGATCGGCCAGCGGGGCAGACGCGTCGTGGCACTGCTGGCTGGTCCCGCCGATGCCCAGCAGCGCGCCGCACAGCAACTGGCCGATGCTGTCGAAGTTGGCGGTGCTTGCCCTCGTCACGATCCCGTTGTCCTCGATCGTGTTGTGAAAACCGATGAGCGCGTGTGGGGCGACGTGGAACACGCCAGCGAGCTCGTTGGAACGGTCCGCCAGCGCCGCCATCAGGAGGTTGAGGTCGCGAACGGTGTTCGTGAGCCCGGTGTGGTGACGCTGGGCGTACTTCTCGGTCTTCGCGAGGACGTTGGCGAGGTCACGCAGAGCTCGGCGCAGAGAGCTGCGATTGTCCGCGAGCACGGTGCCCACCGCAGCGAGTTCGTCGGTGAAGCCGCGGACTGCCGCATCGTTGACCGCGAGGTTGCGGGTGAAGCGATCAAGGTTCTTGACCGTATTGAACAAGTCCGACCGGCCGTCTGACAGCGCTGCTGCAGCGTCGTGAAGCTCGATGATGGCTTTGCGCAGGAGGTCAGAGTTGCCGCTCTTCAGGCTTCTCTCGAGGGCCACGATGGTGGTGGCGAGCGCTCCGTCCTTGTCACCGTTCTGCGGTCCGAGGGTGGTCGCGAGATCGGTCAGCTGCTCCTTCACGTCGTCGAACGTGACGGGGACGGCCGTTCGCTCGACCCCGATCGCATCCCCGTCCCGGAGCCGCTCGCCCGTCGTCCACACCGGCGCGAGCTGGACGAACCGGCCGCTGACCAGGCTGGGCGCGACGATGGCGGCACGGGCATCCGCAGGAATCGGCTGGTCTCCATCGACCTCCAGAGTCACGACGACACTGTCACCTTCGTTCTCGATGGCAGAGATCTTGCCGACGCTGACGCCCAGCACCTTCACGTCGTCATTGACGTTCAGTCCCTCGGCGCTGGTGAAGCGCGCGGTGATCGTCGTGTAGCTGTCGTCGTCCCACCAGCTCCAGGCACCGACGGCCAGCGCAGCTGCGAGGACCAGGGTGACAACCCGGCGCCCTGGCCTCCACGACCGAACCCCGCCCATCACTGCGACAATCCGGACAGGATCGGCGCCGACGTCGCGGGCGAGGTCAGGTTCTGGATGTAGATGTCGAACCAGGGTCCGCTCGCGAGGGACTCCCCGACCCCCGTGGTGTAGCCACGTAGCCCGGTGATGGTGGCCTGCAGGTTGTCCTTGTTCTTGTTGAGTACGTCGACCACCTTGTCGAGCTCCTTGAGTGCAGGCCCCAGTACGTCGTCGGTGTCACGCATGGTCAGTCGCAGCTGGGAGGAGAGCCGCCGCGCGCTCCGCAGCAGGCTGACGACGACGTCCTGTCGGGCGTCCACCTCCTCGAGCAGGGACCTGCCTGCACCGAAGAGCGATGCCAACTGCTCGTCGCGGGTGGCCAGCACTCCGGTGACCCGGTCGGCCCTGTCGACCAGTGAGGTCAGCGCATCGTCGTTGGCCGCGACGGCCGAGGACAGCGCCATGACGCCCTCCAGAGCCGGGCCGATGTCCGAACCCGTTGCCTGCAACATCGCGGAGGTCTCCCCCAGTGCATCCGCGAGCTTCGCCTTGTCGATGGCCGCAGTGGTCTCGGTCAGCTGGTTCAGCGTGCTCGTCAGGTTGTACGGCGAGGAGGTGCGGTCAACGGGAATGGTCCCGCCAGAGCTGAGGTCACCTGGACCGCGCGGCTCGAGCTCGACGGCCGCGCGTCCCAGCAGGGTCACCGTGACGATCCTGGCTTCGGTCCCCTCACCAACCTTGACGTCGGCGTCGGTCAGCACGATGTCCGCGACGACGTGCTCGCCGTCGAGACGGACACTGCGCACCTTGCCGACCTGGGCGCCGGAAATCAGCACGTCGTCTCCGTTCTTGAGGCCACCGGCCTCGGCGAAGTGCACGTGCATCACGTCGTTGTTGCCGATCAGCGGCAGCTTGTTGAGGTTGAGTCCGGCGAGCACGGCCAGAACCAGGGCCAGGGTGCCGACGACCCCGCGGATGACAAGGCGATCGCGACCGTCGTTCCTCATCGCTGGCACCGCTTTGCTTCGGACTGGATCCACGGGGTGATGCCCAGATCGGTTCGGAGGCGGGCACCACACAGGAAGATGTTGAAGAAGTTGCCGTAGGAGGCGGTCGTCTGCAGCGTCCGGTAGTGAACGGGCAACGCAGCGAGGACCTGTTCGAGCGTGGCCGTCTTCTGGTTGATGCCGCGGCTTGCGACCGCGAGAGCCACCAGGTCGTTGCGGAGGTCACCCCGCGCTGCGGCGAGGAGCGGCGCCGTCTCCTGGGCAAACGTGTCGATCTGCGCAGCGGCGTCCAGGACCTGGGAGTCCTGCTCGTCGAGACCGACCGTCAGCGCTTCCAGGCTGTCGATCAGTTCACCCAGAGAGCCGGAGCTCTCATCGACAGCGCCCACCACGTTGTTGAGGTTGCGGATCACCCGGCCAATCAGCTCTTCGCGGCCCCCGATCGTGGTCGTTGCGGATGCAACGTGGTCGACGAGCGCGGCGACCGCCGACTGCTGCCCCTGGAGCACCTGGACCACCTGACCGGACAACTTGTTGATCTCCGAGGGGCTGAGACCGGCGAAGAGCGGCCGGAAACCGTTGAGCAGGGTGTCGAGGTCAAGCGCTGACGCGGTCTGCGAAAGCGGGATGATTCCGCCCTTCGCGAGCAACGCGGGCCCCGGGCCCTCAGACCTTGCGGTGTCCTGGGTGAGCTGGACGACGCGGTCGCCGGTCAGGTTGCGGTACTGGATCGTCGCGTGGGTCGCCGTCGTCAGGTCGTGGTCATTGCCGACGTCGAAACTCACGCGAACGGTGTTGTCGTCCTGGACGTCAATGTCCTTGACCTTGCCGACATCGACGCCCGCAATCCTGACTTCGTCGCCCGCCACCAACCCGGAGACATCGTCGAACACGGCCGTGTAGGTCTCCCGGTCACCCGGTCGGTACTCCCCCGTCACCGCGGCGATCCAGACCGTGACGACGGCGGCAAGGCACAGGAACGCACTGAACTTGATCAGGTCCGCGCGTTGGCGCTGGCGCTGGATGCTCATCCTCATGGCAGGTTGACTCCCCCCGCCAACAGGCCCAGCAGCGTGTCGAGCGACGACTGGCTGGGCGTTGGCTGCGGGCCGACGTAGGGGTTCGCTCCGGTCTTCAGTGCGGTCAGTGGCTGCGCTGCCTCTTCGGGCGTGACGTGCGGCAGGCCGAAGCAGACGGGCCCTCGGTCCTCCCCGATGAGGGGGAGGTTCTCGCCGTACTTGTAGGGCTCCCGACCGGGAACCACGTGGGTCTGGGCGGTCAGACCTGGGTTGGTCCCCCCGATGGCCGCCTCCAGCGGCTTGTTGACCTCGGCCAGGCCCAGCACCAGGCACGGAAGTCCGGGCGCGTAGCGCTTCAGGGTCCGGGTGACCGGCTCGATCAGGCTGAGGGAGGTGAAGATGCCCTCTTCCGAGCTTCGGAGCAGGATGTCTGACTGGTCGCTGAAGGCGGTGAGGCTGCGCTCGAACGCGCCGAGCGAGGCGCGTTGGCGCACCAGTGCGTCAGAGATCTCGCCTGTCCGCGAGAGGGTGGCGATCAGATCCGGCCGGGAGGCGTCGTACACGTCGAGGACGTCGTCGGCAGCGCGAAGGTCCGAGCTCAGCGATGGCAGCGCAGCGTTGAAGGACACCAGGTAGGCGTCGGTCCGGGTGACCAGGTCACCGATCAGCTTGCCCCGTTGGTCGAGGGCGCCGGCGCCGGCGGTCAGGGCCGCGTTGACCTCGGCTGGCCGGGCCACGTCGAGCACCTTGGTGAGGTTCTCGAAGGCCTCGTTGACCTCGACGGTCACCTTGTCGGCGGGGATCACCGCACCCGCCCGGATTCGGTCGCCCGTCCCGTCGCCGACCGGAGAGAGCTGGACATACTTGGCACCGAACGCGGTCGGCGGCACGATCTGCGCCGTCACGTCCGCCGGCACCCGGTCGACGACGTCGCTGTCGATCTTGAGTTCGATCCTGACTGTTTCGCCTTCGCCGTCCACGTCGCCGACGGTGCCGATCTCGACACCCCGGAGCTTGATGGGTGCCCCCTTGGCCAAGGTGAGGCCTGCGCGATCTGCCTCGACCGTGACCAGCACGTTGTCCTCAAAGGCGCCGCGGTACTTGGCGATCGTGCCGACGATCAGACCGGCAATCAGGAGAAGGAAGACGAAGCCGAACACCAGCTGTCGGTCGAAGCCGTGGGCGCGCGTGGTTGTCATCGTCCGGTCACCCCGCGATGTGGACCGAGGGTCCACCCCAGACGGCGATGGCGAAGATCAGGTCGATGAACATGATGCAGATCAGTGCTGAGCGCACGGCCTTTCCGACAGCCTCGCCCACTCCCGCGGGTCCGCCGGACGCGCGGAAGCCGTGGTAGCAGCAGATCGAGACGATCACGAGGGCCATCAGGACGACCTTGACCATGGCCAGGAACAGGTCGCCCGTGATGAGGAAGGTGCTGAAGTAGTGCTGGTAGGTGCCAGGAGCCTGGTCGTAGCCCACCGTCACGACGAGGTACGTCGCG
>NZ_JBMCZA010000161.1:8856-16156 GCF_048654705.1 Nocardioides sp. CPCC 206348 | reverse complement strand
CCGCGGTACTTCGCGATGGTGCCCGCGATCATCAGCGCGATCAGCGCGAGGAACAGGAATCCGAAGATGACCTGGCGGTCGATCCGGTGGGAGTGCGTTCCAGATGAAGTCGTCATCGTCTGCTCACCCCGCGATGTGGACCGACGGACCGCCCCAGACGGCGATCGCGAAGATCAGGTCGATGAACATGGTGCAGATCAGGGCGGACCTGACGGCCTTGCCGACCGCGGCACCCACACCGGCGGGTCCGCCGGACGCGCGGAAGCCGTGGTAGCAGCAGATCGAGACGATCACGAGCGCCATCAGGATCACCTTCACCATCGCCAGGAAGATGTCGCTGGGGACGAGGAACGTGTCGAAGTAGTGCTGATAGGTGCCGGGCGGCTGGTCGTACCCGACCGTCACCACGAGATAGGTCGCCAGCCAGCACATCATCAGCGCGATCGCGAAGAGCGGTACGACGGCGATGAGTCCCGCGATGATCCGGGTCGTGACGAGGTAGGGGACCGGCGGGACCGCCATCACCTCGAGGGCGTCGATCTCCTCGCTGACCCGCATGGCACCGATCTGGGCGGTGAAGCCCGCGCCGACCGTTGCGGTGAGGGCGATGCCGGCGATGATCGGTGCGACCTCGCGGGTGTTGAAGTACGCCGAGAAGAACCCGGACAGCGTCGAGACGCCGATGTTGTCGAAGGACGTGTAGGCCTGCAGGCCGACCTCGATGCCCGAGGCCGCCGTCAGGAACCCGATGACCAGCACCGTGCCGCCGATCAGCGCCAGCGCACCCGAGCCGAGCGCCACCTCGGCCAGGAGGCGCACGACCTCCTTCGGGTAGTGCTTCAGCGCCCGCGGCATGTGCGAGTAGGCGTTGCCGTGGAACGACAGCTGGTCGCCCAGGTTGCGCAACGCACCCGTCGGCTTCGCCAGGTGGCGGGAGACCTCGGCGCGGTTGATCGTGGCCATCAGGACGTCATCACTTTCAGGCACCCAGCTTGATCTGGAGGAACAGCGCGGAGATCACGCTGTTGGCGGCGAACAGGAGCATGAAGGCGAAGACCACGGTCTGGTTCACGGCCTCGCCGACACCCTTGGGTCCGCCCTTGGCGTTGAGGCCGAGGTAGCAGGCGGTGAGTCCGGCGAGCATCCCGAAGATCGCGGCCTTCGCCTCGGAGGCCAGGAAGTCCGGCAGCCCGACGAGCAGCGTGAGGTCGGAGAGGTAGAGGCCGGGGGTGGCGCCCTGCAGGACGACCGAGAAGAAGTACCCGCCGACCAGGCCGACCACGGTGACCATCCCGTTCAGCGCCACACCGACCAGGGTCGACGCCAGGACGCGGGGGACCACGAGTCGTTCGATCGGGTCGATGCCGAGGGTGACCATGGCGTCGATCTCCTCGCGGATCTTGCGCGACCCGAGGTCCGCGCAGATCGCGGTCGCGCCCGCTCCCGCCACGACCAGGACGCTCACGATCGGTCCGATCTCGCGCACCACGGCCACGGCAGCTCCGGCGCCGGCGAGGTCGACCGCACCGATCTGGATGAGCAGCTGGTTGACCTGGAAGATGATCACGACGCAGAACGGGATCGACACCAGTAGCGCCGGCCAGAAGGACACATTGGTGACGAACCACGCCTGCGAGATGAACTCGCGGAAGTGGAACTTGCGCGTGAACATCTGCTTGAAGACGGTCCCGACGAAGCTGTAGAAGTCACCGAAGGTGCCCAGCGTCCTGAACGGCATCGACGACCGCACGGCTTCCCGGGCGATCTGCCGGGCCTCGGGCGTCATGCCGTCGGGACCCGGGCGTTCCCGGACAGGCGCGAGCGTCATGCGGTGGCCCCGTGAGCGGAGCTGTCGACGACGTACAACGGAAGGCGGAGGGCAGCCGGTGCGGTCGGCGGCACGGCCGGCCGCACCGGCGCGATCGGGGAGAGCCGCTGGTAGGCGGCTCCGGGTGCGGGCCGCAGGTCGGCCCCGCCCTTGTTCGGCCACACGGCCATGGCCCGTTCGGCCTGGGCCGTGATGGTCAGGCTCGGGTTCACGCCGAGGTTCGCGGAGATCGCGGCACCGTCGACGACGTGCAGGCCCGGGTGGCCGTGGACCCGGTGGTAGGCGTCGATCACGCCGGTCTCGGTCGAGTCGCCGATGGGGCAGCCGCCGAGGAAGTGCGCGGTCATCGGGATGTTGAAGATCTCGCCGGTGCTGCTGTACGAACCGCCGTCGATCCGCTTGCTGATGTTGCGCACGACCTCGTTGCCGACGGGGACCCAGGTCGGGTTCGGCTCGCCGTGGCCCTGCTTCGACGTCAACCGGGTACGACGACCGGGCCGGCCCTTCTTCGGGAACACCGTGATCGAGTTGTCGTTGGTCTGCATGACCAGCGCGATGATCGTGCGCTCGGGCCACGAGCCGAGGCCGGCGATCGTCGAGAGCAGCAGGCCCGGGTGGCGCAACGCCTGGCCGAGCCAGCGCAGCCAGCGCGGCGTGCGGCCGCCGCCGTCGGTCATCAGGGTCAGCAGCATCCCCATCAGGCCCGAGCCCTTGCCGTAGCGGACCGGTTCGATGTGGGTGACCGGGTCGGGGTGGATCGACGAGGTGATCGCGACGCCGTGGTGGAAGTCGTACCTGTCCTTGTTGCGCATCTTCGTGCTCGACGCACACAGCGCCTCGGAGTTGGTGCGGGTCAGGTAGCCGAGTCGCTCCGAGAGCCGCGGCAGGTCGCCGGAGCGCTGCATGCCGTGCAGGAGCTCCTGGGTGCCCCAGGTGCCGGCCGCCATCACGACCTGGCCGGCGGTGACGGTCTCCTGGCGTCGGGCCGACCTTCCGGAACGGTGCGTCCGGACGTCGTACCCACCCTCGGGACGGGGGACGATCGCGGCGACGGTGGTTCGCTCACGGACCTCGGCGCCGGCCTTCTCGGCGAGGTAGAGGTAGTTCTTCAGCAGCGTGTTCTTGGCGTTGTGGCGGCAGCCGGTCATGCACTCGCCGCACTCGAGGCAGCCGTTGCGCTCGGGGCCGGCGCCACCGAAGTACGGGTCCGGGACGGCCTGGCCGGGCTGCTTCTCGCCGCCCGCGCCGAAGCAGACGCCGATCGGCGTCGGCCGGAAGGTGTGGCCGACCCCCATGTCGTCGGCGACCGCCTTCATCACCTCGTCGGACGCGGTCAGGGTCGGGTTGTCGACCACGCCGAGCATCCGCTTCGCCTGGTCGTAGTACGGCGCCAGCTCGGCCTTCCAGTCGGTGATGTGCCGCCACTGGGGGTCGTTGTAGAACGCGTCGGACGCGGGCTCGTAGAGGGTGTTCGCGTAGACGAGGGACCCGCCGCCGACCCCGGCGCCCGCCAGTACGACGACGTCGCGCAGCAACCGGATCCGCTGGATCCCGAAGCAGCCGAGCCGCGGTGCGAACAGGAAGCGGCGCACGTCCCAGGAGGTCTTCGCGAACTCGTCGTCGGCGAACCGGCGCCCCGCCTCGACCACGCAGACGCGGTAGCCCTTCTCGGTGAGCCGGAGGGCGGTCACCGATCCGCCGAAACCGGAGCCCACGACGACGACGTCGTAGTCGAGTTGGGTCGGGTCAGCAGGGGTCCGCGTTGGCATGGGGTCCATCTGACAGGTGGCGTGCGTCACGGCGCTCGTGGCAGCCGACCAAAGAACCACCGACCCGTTGTCCCCCTGCACAAAGACGCTGGACGTGGCTACGGTGGCGCCCATGGTGTCCAGCAAGTCCACGTCGTCCCACCTCGCGCCGTGGTTGCTCGGCTACATCGCCGAACAGGGCCAGCCCGAG
The DNA here is from genome assembly GCF_048654705.1 of Nocardioides sp. CPCC 206348. Classification (NCBI taxonomy): domain Bacteria; kingdom Bacillati; phylum Actinomycetota; class Actinomycetes; order Propionibacteriales; family Nocardioidaceae; genus Nocardioides; species Nocardioides sp. CPCC 206348. The sequence goes on along the minus strand of NZ_JBMCZA010000161.1, from coordinate 12,369 downwards.
CAGGTCGCCGCGTGGGTGGAACGGGTGAGCGGCGCGATCGTCTCGGAGATCCCCGAGGTCGCCGAGATCGAGGGGTTGGGCGACGCGATCAGCGTGACGGTCCGTGACCACTGGATCGCCTTCCTGGGTGACCTCGCCCAGCCCGAGCAGAACTTCCGTCTCGTCGACTCGGCCCATCGGCTGGCCGCAGAGGTCGCCGATCGCCAGGTGCCGCTGGAGATCCTGATCCGGTTCTACCGGGTCGCCCAGCAGGAGGTGTGGGGCTACGCGCGGGAGGTCGTCGCCGAGGCGCCGCCGGGCGAGATCGACCACGCCGAGCTGCTCATCCACTTCTGGAACCGCGCGGGCATGTGGCTCGACAGCTCGATCACGGCGTCGGTCGACGTCTACCAGGCGGCGCGCAGCCGGGTACTGGCCGGCGCTGCCGCGCAACGCTACGAATCGGTGCGCGCGGTCCTCGCGGGCGAGCTCGACGACCCCCGCGAGGCCTCGAGTGCGCTGGGTGGCTATCCGATCTCCGTGCACCACACGGCCTTCGTCCTGTCGGTGACCGATCCGGAACGGGCCGGCTCGCTCGAGTCACTCGCCCTGGAGCTCGCCCGCCATGTCGGCGCGGCCAACCCGCTGGTCGTCAAGCCGGGTGGGCGACAGCTGTGGATGTGGCTCGGCACCCGCGACGCGCCGGACCTGTCGCCCTTGGCGTCGACCACCGGGGGACCCGGGCACGAGAGCATCGCGGTGGGGGTCGGGTCCTCGACCACCGGCATCGCCGGATTCGCGGCCAGCCATCGCGAGGCGCTCGGCGCGCTGCGGGTGGCGACCCCCGACGCGGCCTCCTGGCTGACCCTCTACACCGACGTCGAGCTCCCCGTCCTGCTCGGCTGCTCGCCCGACGTCGACCGCTTCGTCGCCCGCCAGCTCGGACCGCTGACCGAGGAGGACGAGGGCACCCAGCGCATCCGCGAGACCTTGTCGGCGTACCTCGACTGTGGCGGCAGCGCGGAGGAGGCCTCCCGCCTCCTGGTCGTGCACCGCAACACGATCCGCTACCGCCTGGGCCAGGCCGAAGAGCTCCTCGGTCGTCCCATCGCCAAGCTCAGCCCCCAGCTCTCCATCGCCCTGCGCCACCACGAGCTCTTCCACCGGTAGGCACGAAGTGTGGGAAATGGGGGTCCGAAGTGTCAGCCCTCGAGGGTGAGGGCCAGGACGGGACAGGCCTGTACGGCGGCAAAGACGTGCGCCCGGTCGGCCTCCGGCGGGGAGTCGTTGAGCACCTGCACCAGGTCCTCGTCCTCGTCGACCTCGAAGTAGTCGTTGGCCATCGACTCGCACATCCCGAGGCCCTCGCACTTCGCCTTGTCGGCGTGGATCCTCATCACGCACCGACCCGGGAGCTCGGGGTGACGGGCACGAAGTCGACCTTCTCGCGGACACCGCAGTCAGGGCAGCACCAGTCGTCGGGGATGTCCTTCCACGCCGTACCGGCGGCGAAGCCCTCGAGCTCGTTGCCGATCTCGACCTCGTAGGTGTAGCTGCAGCCGGGGCACTTCGCGGCCAGCACCTCGTCGGTGAACGTGTGCGCCGTGACGTCCTCGAGGACCTCGTCCACGACCGCGACGGGCGCGGGGTACTTCCTCAGCAGCTTCTCGCGCTTGCTCGGCAGCAGGTTCGCGTGACGGATGTCGCCGTCGTAGTGGGCGACCACGCGCTTGTCCATCATCCGGCGGAACAGCGGCGGGAACATGGCGACGACGATCATCCCGGTGTAGCCGGTGGGCAGCACCGGAGCGTCCTTGAAGTCGCGCAGGGTCTGGTAGCGACGGGTCGGGTTCGCGTGGTGGTCGCTGTGGCGCTGCAGGTGGTAGAGCAGCACGTTCGTGGCGATGTTGTTCGAGTTCCACGAGTGGCTCGGCTGGACCCGCTCGAAGCGCTGCTTCTCCGGGAGCCCGACCTTCTGGCGCAGCATGCCGTAGTGCTCCATGTAGTTGACGACCTCGAGGAGCGAGAAGCCCATCACGGCCTGCAGGACGAGGTACGGCAGCAGCGCGAGCGGGTTGACGTCGTACGCGAGACCGAGCCAGAGCATCAGGCCACCCCACAGGACCACGGACATCAGCCAGGCGTTGAGCACGTCGTTGCCGAGGTGGAACGGGTGGGTGCCCTTGCGCTGGTACCGCTTGGCCTCGAGGTGCCACGCGCTCGTCAGCGAGCCGCGGACGGTGCGCGGCAGGAACCGGTAGACGCTCTCGCCCATCCGCGAGCTGGCGGGGTCCTCGGGCGTTGCGACGCGGACGTGGTGGCCGCGGTTGTGCTCGATGAAGAAGTGGCCGTAGAAGGTCTGGGCGAGGGCGATCTTGGACGCCCAGCGCTCGACCGACTCTCGCTTGTGGCCCAGCTCGTGGGCCGTGTTGATGGCCACGCCGCCGACGGTGCCGATCGAGATGGCGAGGCCGATCTTGGCCGCGACCGACAGGTCGGCGGTGGCGAGGTAGGCCATGGCGAGGATGAAGCCGGTGTACTGCACCGGCAGGTAGAGGTAGGTCACCCAGCGGTAGTACCTGTCGTTCTCGAGGGCCTCGATCACCTCGTCCGGCGGGTTCGTGTCGTCGTACCCGGAGATCAGGTCGAGCACCGGGATGACGACGAAGAACATCACCGGCGTCAGCCACAGCCACACGGCCTGGTCGGTCGCGCGGTGCAGTGCGATGGCCGCCAGCGGCAGGGTCGGGACGACGAGTCCCAGCATCCACAGGTAGCGCTTCTTGTCCTTCCACCGCGGCGCGGTGCCTGCGGCGTCAGCTGCGACGTTCGTCATCGGGGGCCTCCTGGTTCGGGCAAACGGCCATGTCGCCGTATGCCCTCCAAGGTGTCACCGGAGCGAGGTCGTCATCTCAGGCCGCCCGCACAACGTTGCCGGGGTGCGTTGGCGAACTGCACAAACGGGGTCCAGGCGTCGGTCAGGCGTCCTGGAAGGCCTGTACGGCGGCCAGGTCGTACGAGCCCGCGTCGGTACCGACCCCCCGGGCCACCTGGGCGGCGGTCGCGCACCCGAGCGCTGCCGCCTCCGTGGCGGGCAGGCCGAGCGAGAGGCCGCGCAGGAAACCGGCGGAGAACGCGTCGCCGCACCCGGTCGTGTCGACGACGTCGATGGAGTACGCCGGAACCTCCGCCACGCCCTCGGCCTTGACGACCAGCGCACCACGGGCTCCCTGGGTCACCGCCACGCAACCGGCGCCGAGGTCGACCAGGGCGCGCGCGCCGTCCACCAGGGACGCCGCGCCCGTGAAGCCGAGGACCTGCTCGTCGTTGGGCAGCAGGTAGTCGGTGTGGGGCAGCGCTGCGCCGATCCACGCCAGCATGTCGGGGTCGCCCGGCGCCAGGATGTCGACCGAGGTGGTGATGCCGAGCGCGCGGGCGCGGGCCAGCAGCTCGCCGGCCGCGTCGCCGCCGAGGAACTCAGGCCCGCCGAGGTGCAGGTGTGTCACGCCGTCGAGTACGTCGGCCGGCAGGTCG
>NZ_JBMCZA010000161.1:1291-8765 GCF_048654705.1 Nocardioides sp. CPCC 206348 | reverse complement strand
CGTGTCGACGCCCTCGCGGGCGAGGAGGGCGAGCAGCGTGTCGCCGACGGGGTCGGTGCCGACGGCGCCGTACGACCGCACCTGCGCGCCGAGCCGGGCCAGCACCACGGCCGTGCCGCCCGCCGTGCCGGCCGGCGACATCCTGATCGTCTCGACGAGCTGGCCGTCGGAGCCCGGGGGGATCGACTCGATGCCGAGCACGTGCGTGTCGAGGACGTGGACGCCGACGGCGGCGACCTGCATCGGGGCGTTGGGGGTGCTCATCAGATCTCCTGGGTGCTGCCGTAGCCGCGCTCGAGCGCGACCCGGATGACGTCGGCCTGTTGGTCGTCGGTGAGGACGCGCGGCGGGCCGAGGGCGCTGGCGCGGTGGTGCAGCTGGCACAGCCACTCGAGCAGCAGCGCGTTGTCGACCGCCTGGTCGAGGCTCCCGCCGATGCTCACCGAGCCGTGGTTCGCCAGCAGCGCCGCGCCCCGGCCGGCGAGGGCGTCGCGGACCGCTTCGGCCAGCTCCGGCGTCCCGAAGGTGGCGTACGGCGCCACGCGGATCGCGCCGCCGAGAGCGAGCTGTTGGTAGTGGAGCACCGGCAGCTCGTCGAGGACGCAGGCGACGGCGGTGGCGAAGGGAGCGTGGGTGTGGACGACCGCCCCCCGTTGTTCAGCCGGCCCGTCGGCGTACACGCCGAGGTGCAGGGCGAGCTCGGAGGTGGGCGCGAGGGTGCCCTCGACCACGCGGCCGGTGAGGTCGACGACGGTCACGTCCGCGGCGGTGCAGCCACCGAGGGTGACGCCGGTGGCGGTCACTGCTACCAGGTCACCTGACCGGGCGCTGACGTTGCCCGCCGTACCGATGAGCAGGCCGGCGTCGGCGAGGCGGCGACAGGCGTCGGCGACGCCGGCGCGCAGGTGGTCCGCGGTCATCGGCTCTTCGTGATGCGCTCGAGGTAGCCGGTCACCAGCTCGATGGCCTGGTCGAGGAGGAAGTCGTCGCCGCGCGGGTCGCGTTCGAAGGCCAGCTGGAACGCGCGGTCGCCCACTTCGACGGCCAGCTCGGCCAGGGCGGAGAGCTCGGCGGCGGTGAACGCGCTGGTGTCGAGGAGGTCGGCTGCGGCGGCCACGGCGAGGAGGTTCTCCGCGATCCGCTTGTTGTGGTGGCGGCCGTAGTCGTAGACGGCGTTGTTGGTGCGCCCGCGCATCCAGATCTGCATGAACGCGGGGCGGCGGTGGTAGACGGCGACGAACGCCCGCATGGAGGTCTCGACCAGGGAGGCGATGGTCAGGTCGGAGATCGCCGCGAGGTCGCGGGCGACCTGGTCGTCCATCTCGGCCATGTCGCGCTCGCACAGGGCGAGGAGCACTGCCTCCTTGTCGGAGAAGTACTGGTAGAGCGAGGCGACCGGCAGCTCGGCGGCGTCGGCGATCGCGCGGGTGGTGAGGCCGTCGATCCCGTCGACGAGCACGAGACCCGCCGTGGCGTCGAGGATCCGTTCGACCCGTTCGCGAGACCGGGCCTGCGTGGGCATCCGCCGGCGGCTCGGTGTGGCACCGGACGGCGGCTCGGTCGTTGACCTGTCGACGGGCGCAGCAGGGCCGGAAGTGATGGACGACGGCATGGGGGCAGTGTAGCCTCTGAACCCGAACCTGACACATATTCACTTTAGTCGTCCGGAAGACGTACGACGAAGGGCCGGGAGGTCACGATGAGCACCCCACGACTGGCGACTGATCCGGGCGCGTTCGCGCTGGGCAGGCGCGGCCTGTTCGCGGGCGGCGCCGCCGCCCTCGGGCTGCTCGCGACCGAGGCACTCGAGGCCGAGGTCAACGCCGCGACCCTGCAGGGACCGTTGCCGCCCAAGGTCGACGTGGTCGTCGTCGGTGGCGGGATCGCCGGGCTGGTCGCCGCCGCGCGGGTGGCGCGTAGCGGACGCTCGGTGCTGGTCGTCGAGGCACGCAACCGGGTCGGTGGCCGGGTGCTCAACCACACGCTCGGCACCGGCGGCACGATCGAGGCGGGCGGTGCCTTCATCGGCCCGACCCAGCGGTACATCAAGAACCTCGCGACCAGCCTCGGCGTCGCCACCTTCGACGAGTACGTCACCGGCAAGAACGTCTACATCTCCTCGCTGCTGGGCCGCCAGACCTACACCGGCACCGTCCCGCCCGACCCCACGATCCTGCTCGACGCGCTGCTCCTGCTGCAGAAGCTGAACGGCTACGCCAAGGGCATGTCTGTCGCAGCGCCGTGGACCCACCCGCGTGCTGCCGAGTGGGACCGGATCACCCTCGGTGACTGGATCCGTCGCAACACCCTGAACAGCCGCGGCGTCGAGTCGCTCATCAGGGCCTGGACGCAGCCCGGCTTCGGCTCCGATCCCGACCAGCTCTCGCTGCTCTACGTCATCCACTACATCGCCTGCTCCGGCGACGAGACCCATGTGGGCACCTTCGAGCGCAACTCCGACACCGTCAACGGCGCGCAGGAGAGCCGGTTCGTCGGTGGCTCCCAGCGGATCCCGCTCGCCCTCGCCAAGGGCCTGGGCAACCGGGTCGCGCTGAACGCGCCGGTGAGCCAGATCGCCCACGTCGACGGCCGGGTCCGCGTCCGCACCGCCCGCGGCGTGGTCTCCTGCCGCCGCGTCATCGTGTCCGCGCCGCCCAAGCAGGTGCTCGACATCGACTTCTCGCCGGGCATGCCGGCCGGTCGTCGTACCCTGCTGACGAAGATGCAGATGGGCCGCCTGATGAAGTGCGACGCCGTCTACGAGACGCCGTTCTGGCGCACCGACGGCCTCACCGGCTTCGGCATCTCCGACTCCGGCGCGGTCCGCGCCGCCTTCGACAACGGCGTGCCCGGCACCAGTCACGGCATCCTGCTGGCGTTCGTCGGCGGTTCGACCTGGGCGCAGTACGGCAACCTGTCGCTGGCCGAGCGCCGCAAGGCCGTGCTCGAGGGCTTCGCCCGGATGTTCGGCGAGAAGGCACTCCACCCGATCGAGTACACCGAGCACGACTGGACCCGCGAGCGCTGGACCCGCGGCGGCCCGGTCGCGATGTACCCGCCCAACGTGATGGCCACCTACGGTCGCCACATCCGCGCGCCGTTCGGGCGCGTGCACTGGGCCGGCACCGAGACCTCGACGTACTGGACCGGCTACATGGACGGGGCCGTCCGCTCGGGCAACCGGGCCGCCGCCGAGGCGCTGGCGAAGCTCTGATGCGCCGTACGACGCTCCTGGTCCTCGTCGCGCTCCTCGCCGCCGCAGGGTTGGTCCCGGCCACCGCTGCGGAGCGCGCCGTGGGGCACACACGGGTCTACGCGAAGGTCCCGTCGCCGGGCTTCCCGGCGTACGTCCACGTCCACACGAACGGCCGCGTCTACGCCGGCACCTACACGAACCCGAAGGGCGACGCCTTGCCCTCGCGGGTGTTCGAGTACGCCGCGTCCGGCGCCCCGCTGCGCTCGTGGACCGTCCCCGGCCAGGACCTCACCAAGCCGCGCGGCGTCCAGGTCGCGACCTCGGATGCGCGCGGCCGGCTGGTGCTGCTCGAGAAGTCGCGCAGTCGCGTGCTCACGCTCGACGTGGCGACCGGGCGGTTCGTGGTCCAGGCGACCCTCCCGGACCTGCCCGGCGGCGGCCACCCGATCCCGAACTACGCGGCCTGGGGTCCGGGCGGTGCGCTCTACCTGAGCGACTACGGGCAGGACGTCATCTGGCGCATCCCGGCCGCTGGCGGCACGCCGCGGGTGTGGCTGCGCTCCGCGAAGCTCGCCGGACTCGCGGGCTTCGGCACCACCGGCATCGTCTACGAGCCGGGGACGCGCTCCTTCCTGGTCAGCCAGCAGACGACCGGAGACCTGCTCGGGCTGCTGCGTGGACACCTGTACCGGATCCCCGTGCTGAGCAACGGTGCTCCCGGTGCGCTGCGGACGGTCTGGACCTCGGGGCCGCTGGACCTGCCCGACGGGTTCGGCATCGCTCGGTCGGGCAACATCTACCTCTCGCTGCTCGGCACCAACCAGCTGGTCAAGCTCAGCCCCGCGGGAAAGGTGCTGGCCAGGATGCGCGCCACGGGCTCGGCGGTCCCGTTCGACAGTCCGTCGAACGCGACCTTCCTGGGCACCCGGGTGCTGGTGGCGAACCAGTCGGCGATCCTCGGCAACACCAGCCACCACGTCATCCTCGACGTCGAGGTCGGGGAACGCGGAGCTCCCCTGTTCCTTCCGGCGCAGTCGACGCTGCGCTGACCCGCCGGGTCAGCCGCCACACCGACGGCAGGGCCAGCGCGGCCAGCGAGCTGAGGCCGATCACGGCGGCCACGACGACCAGCCAGCGGTCCGTACCGACCAGGCCGACGACCGGCCCGGTCAGCGCCAGGCCGAGCGGGCGACAGACGAACGAGCCGACGAGGTCGAACGCGTAGACCCGCGACAGCATGTCCTCGGCGACGTTCTCCTGGATCGCGAGGTCCCAGTTGACGCTGAACAGCTGCAGGCCGACGCCGTGCACCGCCGCACCGAGCAGCACCAGAGGCAACTGGTCGGCCAGCGCCATCGCGAGCGGGAACGCCGCGGTGAGCGACAGGAGCAGGACGCCCCACCGGAGCAGGAACGTCGGCCGCCACCGCAGCGCGACCAGCCCGCCGATCACGAAGCCGGCCATCATCGAGGCCAGCGCCCAGCCCCACGCCTCCTCGCCCCAGGTGTCGCCGACGACGATCGGGCCGAGCACGCCCTGCACCCCGCCGAAGCACAGGTGGTAGAGCAGCGCCTGCGTGATGAGCAGCCACAACCAGCTGTGGCGCAGCACCTCACGGGCGCCGTCGGCCAGCTCGCTGAGCAGCCGCTCGCGCTCGCCCCGGGACGGGGCAGCGACCCGGATCAGCGAGAAGAAGGCCGCGGCGAAGGCGTACGACGCCGCGTCGACGGCGATCGCCCAACCCGGCCCGGCGACGGCCACGATGATGCCGGCCACCGCGAACCCCACGGCGTACGACGTCTGGTTGGCCAGGCTGCGGACCACGACCGCGCGCGCCAGCAGCTCCGCGGGGACCGTGAAGCGTGTCAGCGAGTTCGACGCGGGCTGGGCGAGCGCACCGAGACAGCCGTTGAGCACCCCGATCAGGGTGAGGAACAGGATCGAACCGTGCCCGGTGATCAGCACCGTCGCGCAGATGGCCTGGCTGATGCAGGTGGCCGCGGCGGAGCCCTGCATCAGGAGCTGTCGCGGCAGCCGGTCCCCGAGCACACCGCCGTACAGGATGGTGACGACCTCGGCCGCGGAGAAGGCGGCGACGACGAGGCCGAGCTGGGTGGCGGACCCGCCGAGGTCGAGCACCGCGAACGCCAGCGCCACCGGGGCCATCGCCGAACCGAGGGCGCTGACGGTGACCCCGCCGACGAGCCAGCGGAAGTCGGGGATGCGGAGCGGAGAGGCGTGTGGACCGAGCACCCACGCAGCCTAGGTCGGGCTGCCGACGTACCCGTCGGCACCCGAAAGACACCCGAACGCAGGGAAACACCGACCGCATCGGGCCCCGGAGCCCTTCTCGGTCGGTGTTTCCCTTTTTTCGTGCGTCGCCCGGACCCCCACTGGTCGGCGACGCTGGTGCGTGCGGTCCGCTCAGTCCGTCGTCCGGCGCGAACGCGCCTGGAGGAGGGTGAGGACCGCAAGCACACGTCGGTTCAGGTGCTGTGAGGGTTCGAGCTCGAGCTTGTCGAAGATGTGCGTGCACAGTGCCTCGACCGACTTCCGCGACAGGCACAGCTGAGCCGCGATGCCTGCGTTGGACTGGCCCAGGGCGATCTGGTGCAGTACCTGGCGTTCCCGACGACTGAGCCGGTCGAGCCGACTCGTCGCCGCCACGTACGTTGCCCCGAGATCCATCATCGTGGTCGTCATCAGGCCGGGATGACGGGTCCGCCGTGGAACTGGAACCGGCGGGACCGCTCACGGGGAGAGGGAGCGTTCCGCGGCCCCGCCAGTGTCAGGACCATGGACGGGGTGATCCCGCCCGCGGCGTTCTTGAGGATCTCGAGGATCCCGGCCTCGGACCGGCGCAGGCGGGCGCTGGTCTCGTTCAGCTCGTCCTCGTTCGTCCGGATGTCGAGCTGTGCCTCGCACATGTGGTTCCAGCGGGCGCGGAGGGCGGCCACCAGGCCGGCGGGGCCGTTGAAGTACGGCGCCCATTCCTCGCGCCACGGGACGGCGCCGCTCATGTCGGCGGCGGCGACCGCTTCGACCTCGTGGAAGATGCGGATGCGTTCGTGGGTCTCGTTCCAGGTCATGACGTTGTTCCTTCCGGGGAGGGGCGGTGGGGAGTCACCGCTCGGTTTCACGGAAGGAGGAGGACTGGCCACCCCCCGCTGATACGCCGACTTCGGAAATTCTTGGAAGACCTCGCCGGCGCAGGACGAGCTTCGCCAGCGTGTGCCTGCCGAGGTGCGCCGTCGGCCGTAGCCCGAGCTTGTCGAAGAGGGCCGTGGACAGGGCCGTTGCCTCCTGCAGCGTGATGCCGAGCCGGGCCGCGACGAGGGCCTCGGTGTCGGCCCCTGACTGGCCGAGCGCGATCACCCGGAGCAGCGCGCGCTCGGTGGGATCGAGCCGGTCCAGCCGGCTCGTGGCTGCGATGTAGCTGAGTTCGAGTGTCATGCGCCGTACCTCTTCCGGGAAGGGTGCGGTGGGGGTCACCGCTCGCTTCCCTGGAGGAGGGGACCGCGCGGCTCGGTGATACCGGAAGGTGCCCCTGTTTCGACGTATCACCGGCACTGGTTCGCGGGTCCTATGTGCGGGACGATGCTTTCGACAGGAATCCTGCGCACGCTGGATGAGGAGGTCGGGAGTGGATGTGACTACGCCGTTGTCGACGCTCGTCCCTGCGGCACGTGAAGGAGACCAAGATGCCTGGAACTCGATCGTCGACAGGTTCCTGCCCCTCGTCAACGCCCTCGTCCGCGGCTACCGCCTCTCGGAGGCCGACGGTGACGACGTCAGCCAGACCGTGTGGCTGCGCCTTGTCGAACACCTGGGTGCGCTCCGCGAACCGGACGCCCTTCCCGGCTGGATCCGTACGACGACCCGCAACGAGTGCCTGCGCCTGCTCACCGCACGGGGCCGGGTCCGCCCGGTCGACCCCCAGGACCACGGCGGCCTGGACGCGGTCGAAGGCGACGTCGCGGACGACGAGCTGCTCGCTGTCGAGCGCCACCGTCTCCTGCGCGAGGCGATGGCCGAGCTGCCGGCAGCCCGCCGCGAGCTCCTGCTCCTGCTGCTCGCCGACCCCCCGGTCGGTTACGAGCAGATCAGCGAACGCCTCGGGATCCCGATCGGCAGCATCGGACCCACCCGCGCCCGGGCGCTGGAGCAGCTACGACGTACCCGCGCCCTGCGCGGTCTCGGTCCGGATCTCGTGGGAGGGATGAGCTGATGACCAACTGGGACGAGCTGACCGACGACGAGCTGATGACTGCGCTCTCC
>NZ_JBMCZA010000161.1:0-1231 GCF_048654705.1 Nocardioides sp. CPCC 206348 | reverse complement strand
TTCACGTGGCGCACGATCGACACCGAGCTGGCTGAGCTGCTGCACGACTCCGCCCTCGAGGCCGGGGCTGCCGTTCGCTCGGCCGCCGAGGGACCGCGGTCGCTGTCCTTCGGTCGCAGCGGCCTGGTCCTGGAGATCGAGATCGACGGGGACGAGGTCCTCGGCGAGGTGATCGCCGAGGGTTCCGCTGCGTCGGACAGGGGTCCGGCCGTCGTCGTCCTGCGCCGCCCCGACGCCGACGACGTGACCGTCGAGGCCGACGCCGCCGGGTTCTTCCGGTTCTCCGACGTCGGGCCCGGGTCGGTGCGGTTCGAGGTCACGCGTGGCGAGTGGTCGCTGACCACCCCCTGGGTCACCCTGTAGCTCGCCCGGTGGTTGAGGTGCGAGCGCAGCGAAGTCGCCCGGTGGTTGAGGTGCGAGCGCAGCGAGCCTCGAAACCCCCGGGCCTCAGGTCAGCGGACCCACGATCTTGATGTCCTCGTTGATGCGGGTGTCGTGGTGGTCGATCGCCGTGTTCAGGACGGCGTCCCACGCGTCCCGGGCCGACATGGGGTTCGGCGTCCGGTTCGCTCGCATCTCCGCCGCGATCAGTCCTGTGACGATCGGGGTCGAGAACGACGTACCGCTCCACTGGGCCAGGCCCTTGAAGTGGCGGACCTTCGTCTCGTTCGGAGGTTCGTGGCACGTGTAGGTCCCGATGGGGAAGGCGTTCACCAGGTCGCGGCCGCGGGCGTACACGTTGACCCAGCCCTTGCCGTAGTTGGAGAAGTCCGAGACCTTCTTGTCGGGGTCGACCGAGCCGACGCCGACGACCCATTCGAAGGCGGCGGGCCAGAAGGGTTCGTCACTCTCGTCGTTGCCGGCGGCCGCCACGATCAGTACGTCGCTGCGGCCAGCGAGCTCGTGCCTCTCGGCCAGCATCAGGAACGAGAGCATGGCCAGTCCCCGGCGCGTGTGCGTGCCGGCGGAGATGCTGATCACCTCGGGGTGATCGGGATCCTCGAGTGCCTCGCGAAGCTGCCGGCAGATCGCCGACTCGTAGACGGCGCCGCCGTGGGTGAGGACCCCCTCGACCTCGACCCTGGTCTCGGGAGCCATGCAGCTGATGACGCCGGCGACGAAGGTCCCGTGACCCGCGTACTCGTGGATGGCGGACTGGTTCACGGTCTCGAGGTCGGTGGCGTCGGCGAAGGTGTCGTCGGCTTCGAGCCAGGGGGACTCCGCGCTGCCG
>NZ_JBMCZA010000160.1:3379-3502 GCF_048654705.1 Nocardioides sp. CPCC 206348 | reverse complement strand
TCGACGACCCAGGCGGGGTGGCTGTGCGCGATCGCGAGGTGACCGTTCGGGTTGGTCGCGATGTCCGGCGCGACCTCGGCGATCCAGGCCTCCAGGTCACGGTTGCTGACCTTGCGGAGGACG
>NZ_JBMCZA010000160.1:1015-3297 GCF_048654705.1 Nocardioides sp. CPCC 206348 | reverse complement strand
GGCACGCGCATCGCCAGCAGCTGGTGGGCGCCGAGGCGGAGCGCGTCGAGGACGGCGACCTCCACCTTGCGCAGCGGCCGGTCGATGCAGGTGGCGAGGATGGCGTCGTACGTGCCCTGGCGGCGGATGGTGCCGGCAGCGAGCTCGGTGACGAACGCCGCGTCGCGTCCGACCAGGCCGTGGTGGGCGATGACCGACGGCAGGACCAGGTTGGTGTAGCCGCCGTCGACGCGGACGACACGGAGCACGTCGAGTGCGGCCGCCCGGACCGGGTCGCTCTTCGGCTTGGGCGGGCGTGCGGGCCCCGTGGACCTGCGGCGGCGGCCGTCCCGAGACCCGCTCACTCGAACATCGCGGTCTCGGGCAAGCGCACACCGCGTGCCCAGTCGGCCGCTGCCATCTGCTTCTTGCCGAATGCCTTGACCTCGCCCAGGCGCACCGCACCGGAGGCGGTGCCGACGAGGACGTGGTTCTTGCCGACGCTGATCGCGCCGGGGGCCAGGGCCGGTGCGTCCGCCTCGACGGACACGGGGCCGACCTTCACCCGCTCGCCGTCGAGCGTGGTCCACGCGCCGGGGCCGGGAGTGCAGGCACGGATCAGCCGATCGATGCCGACAGCCGGATCGTTCCAACTGATGCGGGCGTCCTCGACCGTGATCTTCGGTGCGAGGCTGACACCTTCGAGCGGTTGGGTACGGGCCTCCAGGGCTCCGTCAGCGATGCCGTCGAGCGTCGCGACGAGCAGGCTGGACCCGCCCTCGGCCAACCGCTCCAGGAGGTCACCCGCGGTGTCGGTGGGCTTGATGCGCTCGGTCATCACACCGAACGTCGGACCGGCGTCGAGCGCCTCGACGATCTGGAACGTGGTGGCGCCGGTGTACTCGTCGCCCGCCCAGATGGAGTGCTGGACGGGTGCCGCACCGCGCCAGGCCGGCAGCACCGAGAAGTGCAGGTTGACCCAGCCGTGCTTCGGGATGTCGAGCGCACTGCGCGGGATCAGGGCGCCGTAGGCGACGACCGGGCAGCAGTCGGGCTCGAGCGCCTTCAGCTCGGCCTGGAACCCGGGGTCGCGGGGGTGCGTCGGCTTGAGCACCGGAACGCCCAACTCCTCGGCACGCAGGCCGACCGGGCTCGGGGTCAGCTTGCGGCCACGGCCCGAGGGTGCGTCGGGTCGCGTGATCACGCCGACCAGCTCATGGGGGGACGCGACGATCGCATCGAGGGCGGGGACCGCCACCTCGGGGGTACCGGCGAAGACAACTCTCATCGGCCGAAGCCTCCCGTCGCGTGGGGGGACAGCTTCACGGTCGGCTTCTCGAGCCCGAACCACTCGGACTCACGGATCTCGCGCATCGCGGCCTTGCGTGCCGCGGCGTCGAGGCGGTCGATGAACAGGATCCCGTCGAGGTGGTCGGTCTCGTGCTGGATCGCCCGCGCGAGCAGCTCGGATCCCTCGATGCGGACCGGGTCGCCGTACATGTTGAAGCCGGAGGCGACCACCGACATGGCGCGCAGGCAGTCGTAGGTGAGCTCGGGCAGGGACAGGCACCCCTCGGCGCCGTCCTGGGTCTCGTCGGACAGCTGCAACGAGGGGTTGACCAGGTGGCCGACCTCCCCGTCGACGTACCAGGTGAAGACGCGGAGCCCGACCCCGATCTGCGGCGCGGCCAGGCCGGCGCCCGGGGCCTCCAGCATCGTGTCGGTCAGGTCGGTGACCAGTTGCCGCAGGTCGGTGTCGAAATCGACGACCTCGATCGCAGGCTTGCGCAGGATCGGGTCGCCGAACAGGCGGATGGGTCGAATGGCCACCCGGTCATCCTAGGAGTTCGCTGGGATCGACCTGAATCCTCACGGGATCGAGCTTGCGGGCCGACCGCAGGCGTTGCGCCTCCACCAGCGCCCGCGACAGCGCGGGGCCCTGCGCACGGGGCACCCGAACGATCAGGCGCTCCTCGTCAGGGTTGCCCTCGACCGGCACCGGCCCGAGGACGTCGGCGACCTCCGGCAGGTGCAGCAGGGCACGCATGTCGTCGACCGCGCCGGGGGCTCCAGTGAGGGAGGCGACCCGTGCCGCCGGGGGCAACCGGGCCTCACGCCGCTCTTCCGCCTCGCGGGCGGCGAACCCGGCCGGGTCCCATCGCACCAAGGCCTGCAGCGCGGGCTGGGCCGGATCGCCGACCGCCAGCGCACGCCCGCCGGGTCGCACCAGTCCGACCGCATTGCACCAGCGCCGCAGGGCCTCTTCGGCAGCGCGCATGCTGTCGCGCCCGAGCACCCACCAC
>NZ_JBMCZA010000160.1:469-931 GCF_048654705.1 Nocardioides sp. CPCC 206348 | reverse complement strand
CGGCCCAGCTCGTCGGCCGTGCGGGCATCGCCGAGCATCGGGGACCGGAGCCCGGCCGCGCCGCACTCGGGACACGCCCAGGCCGTCGCTTCGGTGGCGCACAGCCGGCAGCGCGGCGGCGTCGTGGGGCCGGTCAGTCCCAACGGCCCGGCGCACGCGGTGCAGCGGGCCGGAGTGCGGCAGCGCTCGCAGGCCAGGCGCAGCGCGTAGCCCGCACGCGGGGTCTGCACGAGCACGGGCCCGCGCTCGAGGCCCCACTTCATCGCCTGGTGCGCCTCGCGCGGTATCCGGGCGCCGGCGCTGTTCGGGTCGCGTTCGAGCGCCTGCTCGGTCGCACCGGACACGGCAACCAGAGCCCGGGCGCGGACCTCGGTTCGCGGCAACGCGATCTCGCGGGCCCATCCCGAGCGCAACAACTGGTCGGCCTCGACGGTGCGGGCGAAGCTGCCCACCAGGGCGGCG
>NZ_JBMCZA010000160.1:0-436 GCF_048654705.1 Nocardioides sp. CPCC 206348 | reverse complement strand
GTGTGCGGGTACGGAGCCCGGGGCTCGGCGTGCAGGTCGTCGCCGTCGTCCCAGATCACGACCAGGCCGAGGTCGTGCACGGGAGCGAAGGCAGCGGACCGTGGGCCGATCACGATCCTTCGGGTGCCCCGACTGACCGCGAGGAAGTCGCGGTACCGGGCAGCCGGGCCGGGCTCTGCCTGCAGCGTGACGTGGTGGCCCTCCCCCAGCAACGCCGTCAGCGCAGCGTCGACGCGGGTGATGTCACGATGGTCGGGAAGACAGATGATCGTCCCGCGCCCCGCGGCGAGCGCGGCACCCGCCAACTGTGCGAGCAGGGCCGGCCAGTCCTCACCCGGCCCAGCACCCCAGACAGCGCGCGGCGCGTGGCCGCTGCGCAGGTGCTCGAGGAACGCCGCCGCGGCCGGGTACGGCGACCACGCCTCGTCACAGCCGG
>NZ_JBMCZA010000159.1:25381-27611 GCF_048654705.1 Nocardioides sp. CPCC 206348 | reverse complement strand
ACGACCCCGGCACGCAACAACCCCACCGCAAAGGCATCGACGTCACGGTTCAGCTCCGCATACGTCCACCGGCGACCAGTCGACACCTCGACCAACGCCTCCCGGTCGCCGTACAACCCCACCGTGCGCTCGAAGCTCGCCCCGATCGTCTCCTCCAACAGGGCCGTGTCGGTCTCGCCGCCAGCAATCGACTTCACAGCGGCAAACCTACTCCCACGACTCGCTCCGGGACGGTGCTCGACGCGGCCCTGCCCGTGCGCCACGCTGTCCGGATGCGCCTCCCCCGCCTTCCCGGCCGAACCCAGACCCCGCTGTTCCCGCCGGGTCTGGAAGATCCCGTCACGGGGGTGCCCGTGGCGCCGGACCCCGCGAAGGACCCGACGTTCGCGCTCCAGAAGTTCGACCAGGCGCTCGTGCGCGCCCACCTCGAGGCCCCGGACGTGATGACCGATGTCGAGGTACGCCGCCTGCGCTACCTCATCAGCTTCGCCCGGCTGACCGTCTTCGAGCCGGGCGCCGCCGGCCCCCAGGGCACCCGCGGTCGTGGCGACGTGGACGTCAGCGCCGATCTCGCGGCCTGGCGCGACGTCGTCCTCGACCGGTTCACCGGCCCGCTGCGGCGCGAACAGACGGCCGCGAAGCGACTGGCCGCCGCCCGCGAGGCCTACTACGAGCTCGAGGAGCAACAGTCCGAACAACGGCGCCTGCTCATCGAGAACCGGGCCGGGGAATTCAGCGCCGCCGAGCTCGACGCAGAGGTCGGCTACAAGAGCCTGGCCCTGGTGCTCGGCGGAGGCGGCGGCGCCGGGTTCGTCTACATCGGCGCGATGAAGCGCCTCGTGGAGAGTGGCGTCGAACCCGACTACATCGTCGGCTCCTCGATCGGCGCGGTCCTGGGCGGACTCTTCGCCCGTCAGACGCCGATCCCGTTCGACGACTACCTCGAATTCGCCCGCTCGCTGACGTACCGGGCCCTCCTGGGACCCGAGCCCGCACGCCGCAGGCACGGCCTGACCAGCGTGCTGTCGTTGCGCATCGATGCGTTCGCCGCGCCACTCTTCGAACGGCCCGACGGCGAGCAGATGCGGATGGAGGACCTGGCCATCCCGTTCGACGCCATCGTCGCAGGTGTGCACCAGCAGCTGTTCGCGCGCCTGCCCGCCCGGTTCCGTCGCCAGGAGATGGCGATGGTGCGGCTGCGTTCGTTGCCGGTCGTCCCGATCGGGCTCGGACCGTCCATCGTGAGCCGGCTGTACCAGGCCGCCTCCTTCATCGACTCGCGCGTGGTCAAGCCGCTGGTCCTCGGCGACGACGACCTGACCCGCCAGTTCAACGTCCTCGACGCCATGTCGTTCTCCGCGGCGATCCCCGGCGTCCTCCACCACGAGACGAGCGACCCACGGATGGTCCCCCTGCTCGACCGGTTCCTCGCCGAGAAGGAGGTCGCCGCGCTGGTCGACGGCGGGGCAGCCAGCAACGTGCCCGTCGAGCAGGCGTGGATCAAGGTCCAGCGAGGCCGGATCGGAACGCGCAACGCGCTCTACGTCGCGCTCGACTGCTTCCATCCCCAGTGGGATCCGCGGCACCTGTGGCTGACGCCGATCACGCGAGCCGTACAGCTCGGGATGGTCCGCAACGCGCCGTACGCCGACCAGCTCCTCAGCATGAGTCCGACCCTGTCGCCCGTCACCCTCGCACCGACGCCGGCCGCACTGGACCAGGCCATCGAGTGGGGCCACGCGTCCATGGACACCGCGATGGAGTTCATCAACCAGATGCTGGAGCCGGTCTGGTGGGAGGGCGACGCGCCGGCGTACGCCGATCGATCGCGCCGCCGTGCCCGCGTGTCCCTGGCTCCGCCGATGCGTCCGATCATCGCTGCGGCGCAAGGGTCACGCGATGCCCTGCGTCGATTCCGCGACCGTCACTTCAGCTGAGTCACGGCCCAGTCCCAAGAACTGGCTGAGAACAAAGTCAAGACTCTGGCATTCGCCCACGGACGAGCCGCCGTTGCCACTAGCGTCCTCCGCGGGATCCCAAACCGCGCCCGACGGTCCCCACACACGCCGGGCGCGACCGTGTCCCGCCAGACATTCGTGTCCGGCGGGACACGTGTTCCGGGACCTTCTCGGTTCAGTCGCGCCGACCGTTGAACTGCGGTTCGACGAGCGGGTCGGACGGGTCCACGAGTCCGTCAGCGCCTGCCTGGGTGGCAGTGGACGGCGTGGCG
>NZ_JBMCZA010000159.1:19842-25285 GCF_048654705.1 Nocardioides sp. CPCC 206348 | reverse complement strand
TTTCGTCCGCGGCGGGGTCGACTGATCGGAAGGTGGTCAACGACGCGTTCGGGCAGCCTGTCGACGACCGAGTCCGGGAGCCGGTCGGCGAGGGCCTCCGCCAGGTGAGAACCGTGCTCCACAGCAGCGGCCCGGCCGTGTTCGATGGCGGGCGGTGCCTTCTCGGCCACCGTGTGCAGTGCCGACTCGACCTTCGGCGCCACGGTGTCCAGGAGATCACGCAGGTCTTGCGTGGAACTCTTGCGGTGCATGTCGTTCCTCCTCGGATTGACTGTTGCCACCGCAGGTACCCGCATGCCCGGAAAGCAGTCGGGGCGACTTCGCCGGGTCAGCTCGCGGCGACGTCCACGTCGCTGGCGCACTCGTTGCACTTGATCCGGTGCTCACCGCGCTCGGCCGGCTCGCCGAAGAGCCGGCGATGCCAGCGCGTCTGCTCGGTGCGCCGGTAGCAGCTGGGGCACCAGTCGTGCCTGACCCAAGGTCCGTAGTTCTTCCCCACGACCCTCAGCCTGCCGTTTCGCGCACCCAAAGTCGCGCTCCGACAAGGCAATTCTCACGGGTCGGAGCAGGTCTGCACGATCGGCAGCCCACGGACTAGTCCCGATGAACCACTGGTCCCGACAACGGTCCCAGGATTCCGGCTCAGTCCTCGTCGTTGGCGAAGTCCTCGTTGTGGGTGCCGGGGCGGGGCGCCCACGGCAGCTCCTTGGCCGGACGTACGACGACCAGCCGGTCGCCCCGCGCCAGCAGGGTCACGACCGGGTCGAAGTAGCGGTACACCTTCTCGTCGCGGACGACCGCGATGACCTGGTCCGGCAGCGACTGGGGCGGCATGCCGACCTCGTTGACCAGCAACTCGCGTTCGGCGACCTCGAGGCCCTCGCCGTAGGTCAGGAGGTCCTCCATCACCGACCCGAGGGTCGGCGACAAGGTGGACAGGCCGAGCAGGCGGCCGACGGCGTCAGAGGACGTGATCACCGAGTCGGCGCCGGACTGGCGCATCAGCGGAGCGTTCTCCTGCTCGCTGACCGACGCGACGATCCAGGCGTCCGGGTTCAGCTGCCGCACGGTCAGCGCGGCGAGCACGTTGGAGTCGTCGCGGCCGGTGGTGATGATGACCTGGTCGGCCTCGGCAACACCGGCCCGGTGCAGCACTCCGCGACGGGTCGCGTCGCCCGTGACGACGGCGAGCTGGTCGGCGTGCGCGTCGGCCATCGCGACCGGGCTCGGGTCGACGACGACCACGTGCTCGCGTTGCAGCCCGTTGTTGACCAGCGTCTCGACGGCGCTGCGTCCCTTGGTGCCGTATCCGATCACCACGACGTGGTGTCCCATGTTCTTCCTCCATCGAGCGATGCGGAACATCTCGCGGCCGCGCTGCGCCAACACCTCGAGGGTGGTGCCGATCAAGAGCACGAGGAACGCGATACGGGCCGGGGTGATGATGAACGCGTTGACCAGGCGCGCCGGGTCGCTGACCGGGGCGATGTCGCCGTACCCGGTCGTGCTGAGCGTGACGGTCGTGTAGTAGATCGCGTCGACCAGGGAGATCGTGCCGTACGGGTCGGCCGCCGTGGCGTCGCCCGCGTCGCGGTAGCCCTCGCGGTCGAAGTAGACGAGCAGGACGGTGCCGGCCATGATCCCGAAGGCCAGCAGGAGACGGCGTCCGAGCTCCCACCACGGCGAGCGGGTGCGTTCGGGCAGGGCAATGCGCCCCACGTGCGCCGACACCGGTGCTTCTACGCCCACGGCCCCGAACCTAGTCCACCGGCTCGGGCGTACGGCGCAGGAGTCGCGTCATCAGCTCCCGGCGCGCCCGCTGGGTCGTCTCCTGCGGGAACACCTCGTCGAAGGCGGCATTCACTCCAGCACCGATCAGCACCGCCAGTGCGGCGATGTAGAGCCAGATCAGGATGGCGATCGGCGCCGCGAGGGGACCATAGATGGAGTGCGAGTCCTGCGCGGTCACGGTGAGCACCCAGCGCAGCAGGTACGACCCACCGATCCATGCGATCAGGGAGAAGGTCGCGCCCGGGAGGTTGAAGCTCCAGTTCGTCCGCACCGGCACCGACACGTGGTAGAGCGTCGCGAGGAAGCAGATGCAGACCACGACGACGAGGGGCCAGTAGAACTCGATCAGGAAGTCGGCGCGGTTCGGCAGCCACTCGCGCACCAGCCGTGGACCGGCCACGACCAGCGGGAGGGTGATCGCCCCGGTGACCACGGCCAGGATGTAGAGGACGAACGACAGCGCCCGCGTCTTCACGATCCCCCGGTGGCCGCCGAGGCCGTGCATGATCGTGATGGTGTCGACGAAGACGTTGAGCGCACGGGATCCGGACCACAGCGCGAGCACGAAACCGAGCGAGATGACGTCGAAGCGCCCGCCCTCGAGGACGTCGTCCATCGTCGGCGTGATCACCTTGCTGACGGCGGTGTCGGTGAGGAAGCGCGAGAAGAGGTCGGTGACCGCGCGTCGTACCTCCTCGACCTGGCCGGGAGTGAAGTGCTCGGTCACGTAGCCGACGCCGCCGGCCATGGCGAAGATCAGCGGCGGCACGGAGAGGACTGCGAAGAAGGCACCCTCGGCGGCCAGCCCGGTGACGCGGTACTTCAGGCACGAGGCCACGGTCGTGACGATCAGCCGCCAGACGACGTGGAAGAAGCTCCGCAGCGGGGCGGGAAACCGGGCGTAGGTCGTCCGGAGGTACGACGGCCGGGACTGGGGCCCCGGATCGTCATTCATGGGAGTCACGCTATCTGTCAGAAGGCACGGACCCGGGCATCCCGACCGGCCTAACATGCGGTGATCTGCGTCGCTCCCCTCCGGAGGTCCTCATGCACGACCGCGCCGCGCTCGGCTCCGCCGACGTCTCCGACGAGGCGCTCGCCACCATGGTGGCCGGCCTGCTGGGCACCCCCGTTTCCTCCGTTGCACTGGTCGATTCGACCGCTGAGCTGGTGTCCTACGACATCCCCGCGATCACGACCGGCGGTCGCTGGTGGGTGCGCGGCACGGCCGACGTCTCCGGCGAGCGCACCCCCTTCACGCTGTTCGTGAAGCAGGTCCACGAGTGGTCCCGGTCCCCGTTCTTCGCCGACGTGCCGGTCGAGGTCCAGCCCTGGGCAGCCCAGCAGGTGCCGTGGCGGACCGAGGGTGCCGTCTACCGTTCCGACCTCGTCGACCACCTGCCGACGGGCCTCGCCATGCCACGGCCCTTCGGCGTCCACGACATCGACGACCTGTCCTACGCCGTGTGGCTGGACGTGGTGCCGACGGTCGACGCGGAGTGGGACCTCGACCGTTACCGCCGCGCCGCGCACCTGCTCGGCCGCTTCGCCGGTAGCCCCGCCGTCCGCGACCGCGCCAACGTGGGCGGGCACGAGTGGGACGTCTCGAAGTACGTCGAGGGCCGGCTCAAGTTCCAGGTCCTCCCGATGCTCGGGAGCGACGACCTCTGGCACCACCCGCTCCTCGTGGAAGCCTTCGCCGACCTGCGCCCACGCCTGGACCGGGCGGCCGCCTGCGTCGATGCCGTGGCGGCCGAGCTGATGGCCCTCCCCGTGCTCGCGGGCCACGGCGACGCCTGCCCGAACAACCTGCTCGTGACGCCGGGCGACGACGACTTCACGATGATCGACTTCGGGTTCTTCACCGCGCTGCCCGTCGGGTTCGACCTAGGACAGCTCCTCGTCGGCGACGTGCAGATCGGCCTCAGGCCGTCCGACGACCTCTCCGAACGCGGCGCCGCCAGCCTGACGTCGTACGTCGACGGGCTGGCGGCGGAGGGCGTGGACATCGACGAGCAGGCGGTCCGCCGGGCGCATGCGTTGCAGTTGTTGCTGTTCACCGGGTTGTCCGCCCTGCCGTTCGAGCTGCTCGACGCGGAGCCGACGGAACAGGTGCGGGCGATGGCGGCCACCAGAGCCACCATCGCCCGCTACAGCCTGGACCTGTTCGATCAGACCGGCTGAGGTTCCCTGACCGGCTCCGCCGTCTCGGGCTCTGCTGCGTGGTCGTCGACCATCGTGGTCTCGTCGAACGGGTCGTCGCCGGCGAGGACGCGGTCCAGCTGGTCCCGGTCGATGCTGCCGGTCCAGTGGCCGATCAGGACGGTGCCGACCGCGTTGCCCGCGAAGTTCGTGAGCGCCCGGGCCTCGGACATGAACCGGTCGATGCCGACGATGAGGCCGACCCCGTCGACCATCTCCGGGCGGTGCGACTGCAGGCCACCGGCCAGGACGGCCATGCCGGATCCGGTGACGCCGGCGGCGCCCTTCGCGGCGATCATCATGAACAGCAGGAGGGAGATCTGCTCACCGATGGCGAGCGGGCTGCCGATCGCCTCGGCGATGAAGATGGACGCCATGGTCAGGTAGATCGCGGTGCCGTCGAGGTTGAACGAGTAGCCCGTGGGGACCACGACGCCGACGGTCGTCTTGTCGACGCCGGCGTGCTCGAGCTTGGCGATCACCCGCGGGAGCGCCGACTCCGAGGAGGAGGTGGCCAGGATCAGCAGGAACTCGCGGCCGAGGTAGCGCAGCAGCGAGAAGATGTTGACGCCGGCGGCGACCTTGAGCAGCGTGCCCAGGACCACGAACACGAAGAGCAGGCAGGTGACGTAGAACCCGATCATCAGCACGCCGAGGCTCTTGAGCGCGTCGACACCACCCTGGCCCGTGACGGCCGCCATGGCACCGAAGGCACCGACGGGGGCGGCCCACATGATCATCCCGAGCAGTCGGAACACCAGGCGCTGCACGTGACCGACGACGGTCAGGACCGGCGCGCCGGCCGCACCCATCCGCTGGAGTGCGAAGCCGACCAGGAGCGCGACGAGCAGGGTCTGCAGGACGCTGCCGCTGGTGAGGGCGCTGAACAGCGAGGTCGGGATGATGCCCAGCAGGAACGCGGTCGTGTCGGCGTGCCCCTCGGCAGCCTTCTCCTGCGCGATCGCCGCAGCGTCGGCCGTCAGGTGCAGGCCGTCACCGGGGTGCAGCAGGTTGCCGACGACCATGCCGATCGTCAGCGCGGCGGTCGACATCACGAGGAAGTAGACCAGCGCCATGCCGCCGACCTTGCCGACCTTCGCGGCACTGGCCACCGAGCCGACGCCGAGGACGATCGTGCAGAAGATGATCGGCTGGATCATCATCTTGATCAGGTTGACGAAGCCCTCGCCGAGTGGCTTGAGCTCGACGGCGAAGCCGGGGAACGCCAGGCCCGTCGCGATGCCGAGCAGGACCGCCACGATCACTGCTAGGTAGAGGTAGTGGGTGGCGCGGGAGCCGTGGCTCCTTGCCGCGCTGGTGCTCGTCGTACTCATCGATCCTCCTGGTCCGGGGACCCCGACCGGGGTCTTCAGCCACTCTCCGGCGTGATGTGACCTCCGTCACCGTTGTGTTCTTTGTGTTCGCGACGCGCGCCGCGATCCTGCGCGGT
>NZ_JBMCZA010000159.1:19459-19832 GCF_048654705.1 Nocardioides sp. CPCC 206348 | reverse complement strand
GTGATGTGACCTCCGTCACCGTTGTGTTCTTTGTGTTCACGCCGCACGCCGCGATCCAGCGCGACGGATGGGAGAGACTGCAGGCGTGCCCCGCCTGCCTCGCCTCCTGCGCGACCGGTCGGTCGCGCGCCAGGTGCTGCTGCTGCAGGTCGCGATCGTGCTGCTGCTGGTGGTCACCGCGATCGCGTTGGCGGCGTACGACGCCCGGCGCGACGCGCGCAGCCGGGCCACCGAGCGCGCGGTGGCTGTGGCCCAGACCGTGGCCGACTCCCCCACCGTCCGCGAGGCACTCGCCGGGAAGGACCCCACTGCCCTGCTCCAGCCGTGGACCGAGGAGGTGCGCCGCGACACCGACACCGACTTCGTCGTGGTC
>NZ_JBMCZA010000159.1:17044-19405 GCF_048654705.1 Nocardioides sp. CPCC 206348 | reverse complement strand
GGGCGACGTCTTCACGCAGGAGTACGCGGGAAGCCTCGGTCCGTCCGTGCGGTCCGTGGTGCCCGTCATGAACGGCGACCGCGTCGTCGCCTACGTCTCGGTCGGCATCACGGTCAGCGACATCAATCGTGGGCTGCGCCGCGACATCACGGCGATCGTGCTCTGGGCCGGCGCGGTGCTGCTCGCCGGAATCCTCGGCGCCGCCCTGCTCGGACGGCGGCTGCGCCGGATCACCCACGGGCTCGGCGAGAAGGAGCTGGCCCGGATGTACGAGTACTACTCGGCCGTCCTCCACTCCGTGCGCGAGGGCCTGCTGCTCCTCGACGGCGACGGCCGGGTCCAGCTGGTCAACGACGAAGCCCGTCGGCTGCTCGCCCTGCCCGACGACGTGATCGGCCGGGCCGTGGCCGACCTCGGACTGGCTCCCGGTCTCGTCGCTGCCGCGCGCGGCGAGACCGCCGAGGCCGACGAGCTCTACCTCGCCGGCGAACGCATCCTCGTGGTCTCCTCGGCTCCCGCCCGATGGGACGGAAAGGACGTCGGCTCGGTGGTGACGCTGCGTGACCACACCGAGCTGCGCTCGGTCACCGGCGAGCTCGAGATCGTCCGCCGGTTGACCGAGTCGCTCCGCTCCCAGAACCACGAGTCCGCGAACCGGCTCCACACCGTCGTGTCGCTCATCGAGCTCGGACGCAGCGACGAGGCCGTGGAGTTCGCGACCGCAGAGCTCCAGGTGGCGCAGGTCCTCGCCGACCAGGTGGTCGCCGCCGTCGACGACCCGGTGGTCGCTGCGCTGCTGCTCGGCAAGTCGGCCGAGGCCGCCGAGCAGGGCATCGAGTTCGTCATCGCGGGCGAGGTCCCCGCCGGTTCGGGCATCCCGCCCCGCGACCTGGTGACCCTGCTCGGCAACCTGGTCGACAACGCCTTCGACGCCGTGGCCGACGCAGACCAGCGACGCGTCGAGGTGCGGCTGTCCGGCGAGCCGGCGCGCCTGGAGGTCCGGGTCGGCGACAGCGGACCGGGACTCGACGACGCCGCCGTGGCCCACGTGCTCGAACGAGGCTGGACCACCAAGGCGGCGCCGGGAACAGGGCGCGGCCTGGGCCTCGCCCTCGTCGTCCAGGTCGCCCGCCGGCACGGCGGAACGGTCGAGGTCGGACGGTCCACGCTCGGCGGCGCGGAGTTCACGGTCGTCCTGCACCCGGCGGACCCGGCATGAGCGTGCGCGTCCTCGTCGTGGAGGACGAGGCACTGGCCGCCGAGGCGCATGCGTCGTACGTCGCCCGGCTGGACGGCTTCGAGCTCGCCGGCGTCGCACGATCGGCCCGGGACGCCGTACGCACCCTCGATGCGGCGCGCACTGCCGGCACTCCCGTCGACCTGGTCCTGCTCGACATGAACCTCCCCGACGGACACGGCTTGTCCCTGCTCGCGGGCCTGCGCACGGCGGGCCACCAGTGCGACGTGATCGCCGTGACCGCCGCCCGCGACACCGCGATCGTGCGCCAGGCCGTCGGCCAGGGCGTCGTGCTCTACCTGCTCAAGCCGTTCACCTTCGCGACCTTCCGGTCCAAGCTGGAGCAGTACGCCGCCTACCGGGCCCAGCTGGCCGACGCACCCGACGAGGTGGTCCAGGACGAGGTCGACCGGTTGCTCGGGGCGTTGCGCCCGAACGCGAACTCACCACTCCCCAAGGGCATGAGCACCGAGACGCTGCGTGGCGTGACCTCGGCGCTCCGCGACGCGACCGCAGGGCTCTCGGCCAGCGCTGCGGCCGCAGCCGTCGGCATCTCGCGAGTCACCGCGCGGCGGTACCTCGAGCACCTGGCCGACCAGGGACTCGCCCAGCGCAATGCCCGCTACGGCGGCGGCAGCGGACGGCCCGAGGTCGTCTACACCTGGCGCTAGCGCGACGGCAGCCCGCGGGCTTCGAGGTGCGCCCGCAGCTCGTGGCGACCCGCCATGGACTGGGGTCCGGCCAGGCGTGACAGCACCCGGTCGGTCCAGCGACCCGTCAGGCCGAAGCGATGGTTGTAGGCAGCGAGCCGGTCGTCGTAGGTATCGATCTGCTCGTCGGCCAGGTCGGCGTCGTACTGCTCGTGGTGCAGGACGGCCTGCTGGGGCAACCGCGGCTTGACCCCCGCCTGCTCTTCCGGATCCGGTCGGCCGAGGGCGAGCCCGAAGGCAGCGAAGGTGTGGTCCGGGAGGTTGAGCTCTGCGGCCACGTCGGCCGGCCGGTTCCGCAGCGCACCGACGAAGACGCCACCGAGTCCGAGGGACTCGGCGGCGAGCAGGGTGTTCTGCGCCGCCAGCGCTGCGTCGACGAAGCCGATCACCGTCGTCTCCAGGTAGTCCGCGGCG
>NZ_JBMCZA010000159.1:16789-16969 GCF_048654705.1 Nocardioides sp. CPCC 206348 | reverse complement strand
TCGGCCGCCAGCTCGGCAAGACGCTGCCGTCGAGCGGGATCGCGCACAGCGACGACGCTCCACGGCTGCAGGTTCGAGGACGTCGGAGCCGACTGTCCCGCAGCCACGAGCGCCTCGAGGACCTCGTCGCCGATCGGCTCGGGCAGGAACGCGCGGACGGACCGATGAGCCAGCTGGAGG
>NZ_JBMCZA010000159.1:10724-16713 GCF_048654705.1 Nocardioides sp. CPCC 206348 | reverse complement strand
GCCAGCATAGTCGAGTAATTCACTCGACTATGCTGGCTGGTCGGGACAGGCCCGTCAGACGAGGTTGAGGCCCGGGTACAGCGGGTGCTTGTCGAGCAGGTTCGCCGACTCGCTGCGCACCCGGTCAGCCACGCCGTCGGCCAGCTGGTAGGTCGCCTTCGACGGGGCCCCGGCCTTGTTGACGCCGGCCTCGGTGTTGCTGAGGACGTCGACGACCAGCTCGGCCACCTTGTCGAACTCGTCGTGGCCGAAGCCGCGGGTGGTCAGCGCGGGCGTGCCGAAGCGGATGCCGGTGGTGTACCAGGCGCCGTTCGGGTCGTTCGGCACGGAGTTGCGGTTCGTGACGACGCCGGCGTCGAGCAGGGCCGACTCGGCCTGGCGACCGGTCAGGCCGTACTTCGCGACGTCGAGCAGCACGATGTGGTTGTCCGTGCCGCCGGTGACGAGCTTGGCGTCGCGGCTCAGGAAGCCCTCGGCGAGCGACTTGGCGTTGTCGGCGACGTTCTGCGAGTAGGTCTGGAACTCGGGGGTGCGGGCCTCGGCGAACGCGACGGCCTTGGCTGCCATCACGTGCGACAGCGGGCCACCGAGGACCATCGGGCAACCGCGGTCGACGCTGGGGGCGTACTCCTCGGTCGCGAGGATGAAGCCACCGCGCGGGCCGCGCAGCGACTTGTGCGAGGTGCTGGTGACCACGTGGGCGTAGGGAACCGGGTCCTCCTCGCCCTGGAAGACCTTGCCTGCGACCAGACCGGCGAAGTGCGCCATGTCGACCATCAGGGTGGCGCCGACCTCGTCGGCGATCTCGCGCATCTTCGCGAAGTTCACGCGGCGCGGGTACGCGGAGTAGCCGGCGACCAGGATGAGCGGCTTGAACTCTTTCGCCTTGGCGCGCAGGGCGTCGTAGTCGATGAGCCCGGTCTCGGGGTTGGTGCCGTACTGCTGCTGGTGGAACATCTTGCCGCTGATGTTCGGGCGGAAGCCGTGGGTGAGGTGGCCGCCGGCGTCCAGGCTCATGCCGAGCAGGCGCTGGTTGCCGAACTCGTGGCGCAGCTTCTCCCAGTCGGCGTCGCTGAGGTCGTTCATGTTCTTGACGCCGGCGTTCTTGAGCCACGGACCCTCGACGCGGTGGGCGAGGATCGCCCAGTACGCCGTCAGGTTGGCGTCGATGCCGGAGTGCGGCTGGACGTAGGCGTACTCCGCACCGAACAGCTCGCGGGCGTGCTCGGCGGCGAGCGCCTCGACGGTGTCGACGTTCTGGCAGGCGGCGTAGAAGCGGTGGCCGACGGTTCCCTCGGCGTACTTGTCGCTGAACCAGGTGCCCATGGTGAGGAGCACGGCGGGCGAGGCGTAGTTCTCGCTCGCGATCAGCTTGAGCGACGACCGCTGGTCGGCGAGCTCCTGGCGGGTGGCCTCGGCCACGCGAGGCTCGACGGCCGCGATGACCTCCAGCGCCTGGCGGTAGGCGCTGCTGACGAGGTCGGCGTTGGGAGTCAGGGCGGAGTTGTCGCTCATGGCGCACAGCGTAGTGCCGGTCACGGACAGGCGACGCAACGGTCGGTGCAGCACGGTTGCTGGCGACGTGGCAGGCACCGCCTCGTGTGACCTGCGTCGCAGCGCAGGGGTAAACCAGCCGGTTCGGCCTCAAATCGTCCCGGATCCTGAGACATCGGTCCAAACTATGAGATTGACATTTGGTGGGAGCGCGTCCGAAGGATGAGACTCATTGACATGGTCTCTGCTGCAACTCACGCGCACCTCGTGGCTCGCCGCCACGTGGACTTCGGGCGCATGGGCAGCATGATGTGTCGGCCCCGCTGATCACGCCACCCGTCACCCTCGAGTCGCGCGCCGGAAACCACCCGGGCGCCCATCAGCGAAGGACCTCCTCCCCGCATGCCCGATCTGCGCTTCCAGTCCCAGCCTCCTCGTCACACTGACGTGCCCCGCCCCCGCCGCGCGGAGGGCCAGTGGGCATTCGGTTACACCGAGCCGCTGAACAAGAACGAACAGTCCAAGAAGGACGACGACCCGCTCAACGTGCGGGACCGCATCCTCTACACGTACTCCAAGCGTGGCTTCGACTCGATCGACCCGGCCGACCTGCGCGGTCGCTTCCGCTGGATGGGCCTCTACACGCAGCGTCGCCCCGGCATCGACGGGGGCCGCACGGGTTCGATGGAGGAGGAGGAGCTGGACGACCGCTTCTTCATGCTCCGGGTCCGGTCCGACGGCAAGCTGCTGTCGGCTGACGCCGTGCGCACGCTCGGCACCATCGGTGTCGACTTCGCCCGCGACACCGCCGACATCACCGACCGGCAGAACATCCAGTACCACTGGATCGAGATCGAGAGCATGCCCCAGATCTGGGAGCGGCTCGAGGCCGTCGGCCTGCACTCCACCGAGGCGTGCGGCGACTCGCCCCGACCCTTCCTCGGTTCGCCCGTTGCCGGCATCGCTGCCGACGAGATCATCGACGGCACCCCCGCCCTGGAGGAGATCGAGCGCCGCTACATCGGCAACAAGGACTTCTCGAACTTCCCGCGCAAGTTCAAGACGGCCGTGACCGGCCACCCGAGCCACGACGTCTCGCCCGAGACCAACGACGTCGCCTTCGTCGGCACCGTGCACCCCGAGCACGGCCCCGGCTTCGACGTCTGGGTCGGCGGTGGCCTCTCGACCAACCCGATGTTCGCGCAGAAGCTCGGCGTCTGGATCCCGCTCGACGAGGTGCCCGACGTGTGGGCCGGCGTCGCCGGAATCTTCCGTGACTACGGCTACCGCCGGCTGCGCTCGCGTGCCCGCCTGAAGTACCTCGTTGCGGACTGGGGCGTCGAGAAGTTCCGCGAGGTGCTGCAGAACGAGTACCTCGGCAAGGCCCTGGTCACCAACGCCTCCCCCGAGACGCCGGTTGCCCACCGCGACCACGTGGGCGTACACGAGCAGAAGGACGGCCGCCGCTACGTCGGCCTGGCACCCATCGTCGGACGCGTGTCCGGAACGATGCTGGTGCAGCTGGCCGACCTGATGGAGAAGCACGGCGTCGAAGGTGCCCGCCTGACGGCGTACCAGAAGCTGGTGCTGATCGGTGTGGAGACCGAGGCGGTCGACGCGCTGCTCGACGACCTCGACGAGATCGGCCTCACTGCCCGCCCGTCGAACTGGCGCCAGAACACGATGGCCTGCACCGGAATCGAGTTCTGCAAGCTCGCGATCGTCGACACCAAGGAGCGCTCGCGCCTCCTGGTCGCCGAGCTGGAGAAGCGGTTCCCCGACCTCGACACCCCGATCACCGTCAACGTCAACGGCTGCCCCAATGCCTGCGCCCGGACACAGGTCGCCGACTTCGGCCTCAAGGGCCAGCTCGTGACTGATGCCGACGGCAACCAGGTCGAGGGCTTCCAGGTGCACCTCGGTGGCGCCACCGGCCTGCACGCCAACTTCGGTCGCAAGCTGCGCGCCCACAAGGTGACCAGCGCGGGACTCGACGACTACATCACCAGCGTGGTCAAGAACTTCCTGGCCGACCGCAACGCCGGCGAGCCCTTCGTCGAGTGGGTGCACCGTGCCGACGAGGACCTGCTGCGCGGCGACAAGACCCTCGACGCCAGGACGCTGGAGTCGGTGTGACCCGCCAGGAGTCCGAGGGCGAAGGCGGTGCCCGCGCAGGGACGCCGTACCACTGCCCGTTCTGCAGCGAGACCGACCTGTGGCCCCACGAGCCCACCGGTTGGGAATGCCGCAGCTGCCTCCGCGCGTTCTCTGTTACCTCGCTCGGCATGATCAGCCGGGCCTCCACCACTGCTCCTCAAGGAGGTGCCTCATGACCGCTCCGGCCACTGCCAGCGCGCGGGCCTTCCGTGGCGCCTCCACCGAGGGCCGCTCCCCCGAAGAACTGCGTGAACTGGTGTCCCACTGGGGTGCCGAGCTCGAGCTCGCCCCTGCCGAGGTCATCATCGAATGGGCCGCGGCGACGTTCGGGGACCGGTTCTGCATCACCTCCTCGATGGGCGACGCGGTGCTCGCGCACCTCGCCCAGAAGGTGGTCGACAACGTCGACGTCGTCTTCCTCGACACGGGCTACCACTTCGTCGAGACCATCGGTACCCGCGATGCGGTCGCCGCGACGATGAACGTCAACCTGCTCTCGATCACCCCCGTGCAGTCGGTGGCCGAGCAGGATGCCGAGTACGGCCCCGAGCTCTACAAGCGCGACCCCGACCTGTGCTGCGCCCTGCGCAAGGTCAAGCCGCTCGCCGACTCCCTGGCCGGGTACGACGCCTGGGCGACCGGCCTGCGCCGCGCCGAGACCCACAACCGCGTGATCGCACCGGTCATCGGCTGGGATGCCAAGAAGGGGAAGGTCAAGGTCTCCCCCATGGCCCGCTGGAGCGACGAGCAGGTCGAGCGCTACATCGCCGAGAACGGCGTGCTCGTCAACCCCCTCGTGTACGACGGCTACCCGTCCATCGGCTGCGCGCCGTGCACCCGACGCGTCGCACCCGGCGAGGACCCGCGCAGCGGGCGCTGGGCCGGCACCAACAAGACCGAATGCGGCATTCACTCATGAAGGCAGCACTCACGACAGCCGAGAGGGGAATCAACTGATGGCCGCTCCCGCCCTCATTGCCCTGGCCCACGGCAGCCGCGACCCGCGCTCTGCCGCGACCGTCACCGCGCTTGTCGACGCCACGAAGTCGTTGCGTCCCGACCTGCGCATCGAACGCGCGTTCCTCGACCTGGCCAAGCCGAACTTCCACACCGTGGTCGACCGGCTGGTCAAGGCCGGGTTCGAGGAGATCGTCGTCGTGCCGCTGCTCCTCGTCGAGGCGTTCCACGCCCGGGTCGACGTGCCCTCGGTCATCGCCGAGGCCACGGCCCGTCACCCCGGCCTGCAGATCCGCGCGACCGAGGTGCTCGGCCTGGAAGCCCGCTTCCTCGAGGTTCTCGACGAGCGACTGCGGGAGGCCCTCAAGGGTGCCCGGGTCCGCGAGCTCGACGCCCTCGTCCTCGCGGCAGCCGGATCCACCGACCCGCTGGCCAACCAGGCCGTCGCCCGCCTCGCTCGCCTCTGGGGTGCGCACCACAAGCTCCCCGTGACTGCCGCGTACGCCGGGAGTGCGCCGCCCGCCACCGGCGAAGCGGTCCGCCAGTTCCGGGCCGAGGGTCGCCGCCACATCGCCGTCGCGTCGCTGTTCCTGGCGCCCGGTGGCCTGCAGGACCGGGCTGCCGAACTGGCGATCGAGGCCGGGGCCGTGGCTGTCTCCGAGCCGTTGGGTGCCCACCCGGAGATCGCCCGGACCATCCTGGCCCGGTACGCCGTGGGTGCGGTCGAGCTCGTTCCGGTCTGATCCCGAAATCAGGTGCGCCGGTCCCGCGAGTGCGGTGAACTGTCGCCATGGGTGGAGTCGACGAGCCGGGACTGCCGACGTTGTACGAATGGGCAGGCGGCCTGGCTCCGCTGCGCCTGATGATCGACAGCTTCTACGACCGGGTCGAGGCTGACGCCGCCCTGTCGGGCTTCTTCCCGGGCGGAGTCTCGGAGCACCACCGGGCTCATGTCGCCGACTGGTGGGCCGAGGTGCTCGGCGGACCGGCCACGTACACCGAGCAGCACGGCGGCTACGAGTCCATGCTCAGGCACCACCTCGGCCTGGCCATCACGCCGGCCCAGCGGCACCGGTTCGCGGCCACGATGAGCCTCGCCGCCGACGATGCGGAGCTGCCCGCCGACCCGGAGTTCCGGGCGGCCATCATCGGCTACCTCGAGTGGGGCACGCGCCTGGCGATGGAGAACTCCCAGCCCGGAGCCGACCCGGTCGAGCACGCCCCCACACCGCGCTGGGGCTGGGGTGTCGCGCCGCCGTACCAGGGGTGACGGCGGCAGCCCGTCGGGCGACCTTCGCGGTTTCTCCCCGAACGGGGCTGCGCAGGTGACAGGGTCAGCCTCGTGTCTTCGCGCCTCGTCGTCACCGGAGCCCTGTTCGTC
>NZ_JBMCZA010000159.1:10274-10639 GCF_048654705.1 Nocardioides sp. CPCC 206348 | reverse complement strand
CCAGCCCCACTCCGACCGCTCCCGAACCGGCATCCACCTGCAACTTCTCCCACGAGGTGTCCTCGAGCGGGTCGGGCTTCGTCATCGAGTGGAGCATCATGTCCGGGAACCCGAACCCGGCGTGGCGCCTCACGAAGGCCGAAGGGGCGAAGCTTCGGCTCCTGCTGGCGGGACATCGGGAGCTGCTCGACCTCGACGGCCCGGACGAGCCCGGCGGCTACGGGGTGACGGCCGACGGCGCGGCCACGGAGTTCCTCGAACGCCGCGACATCCCCTCCCGGTTCTGGGTCCAGGGCGACAACGAGATCACGGAGTTCATCGGCGGGACGCTCCCCTGCTAGCGATCGGCGCGCGCGGCCGCCCCG
>NZ_JBMCZA010000159.1:8622-10194 GCF_048654705.1 Nocardioides sp. CPCC 206348 | reverse complement strand
CGCACTGGCGGCACCACCCACGCGCTGGGGTCGCTGCCTCCGACCCAGTTCTGCATGTCGCGGATCCGGCCGGCGTAATCGGATTCGCCGGGATCGTCGTGCATGAGCGCACGGTGCGAGCGCAACACTGCTTCCAGGGTCAGCGGGCCGCAGGCCAGGATCCCGGCGAAGACGGGAGGGAAGTGGCCACTACTCCACTTCAGCCGGTGCCGGCGGGCTACAGGACCAGCGACTCCAGCAGGTGCTCGAGCGTACGGGCGGGGTCGGCCGTCACCCCGCCGTGCACCGGGCCGGGCTGGATCACCGTGCTGCGCGGTGCCTTGAGGAACCCGAACCGGGTGCTTGCGTCGTCGCGGGACTCCCGGACGCCGTACGCGGTGGCACGCACGCCCACGCCGAAGGCGGTGTGCGCCTCACCGCGACAGACCCGGTCGATCATGGCGAGTGCGGCGCGGACGGAGTCGAGGTCGATGCCCGCGTCGAGGGCACGGACGCGCGCGTCGTCGACGGCGGTCCGTACGCCGAGGAAGTCCTCTGCCGGGCAGTGGACGATGACTCCGACGTTGACGAACTCCTCGCGCTCGACGCGGGGGACGCACCGCAGCGTGACGTACTGGTACGGCTTCATGCCGACTCCCCCACACCGGGCAACCACGAACGGTCGCCGTCGCGACGGGCCCGGAGGAAGGCGGCGTAGTGCTTCCGCACGGCTGCGGGGTCGTCGGCACCCGGGGTCGGCTCGAGCCAGTCATCACTGATGTCCGCGAGCACGGCATCGATCGCGTCGTCGCTCAACCGCTCAGCGAGTACGGCGTCCTGGGCCTGCGCCTCGGGAGCGTACTCGCGCAGGATGTGCTCCGAGGCGTCGTACGCCTGGGCCGCGAAGCGGGCTGGGTCGCCCGGGCCGCCGGACCACGAGTGGTGGAAGTAGAGCGAGGCCCCGTGGTCGATCGCGTACAGGACGTCGCGCCAGACCAGCAGGTTCGGGTTGCGCCAGCTGCGGTCGACGTTGGCCGTGAACGCGTCCAGCCAGAGCACCCGACCGGCGAGGTCGCGATCGGGCCCGGAGCCGGGGTCGTAGCCGAACGAGCCGGGCAGGAAGTCGATCCCGAGGTTCAGCCCGGGGCTCGCGTTGATCAGGTCCTGCACCTCCTCGTCGGCCTCGTAACGCGCGATGTCGGGATCGAGGTCCAGCACGACCTGGTCGGGCGTCGGGATCTCGAGGCTGCGAGCGAGTCCCGCCACGATCACCTCGGCGACGAGGACGCGCGGTCCCTGGCCGGCGCCGCGGAACTTGCACACGTAGGTGCCGAGGTCCTCGGCCTCGACGATCCCGGGCAGGCTGCCGCCCTCACGCAACGGCGTGACGTAGCGGGTGACCCGCACGGTCGGAAGGGTCACAGCGGCTTCTCGTCGGCCAGCCGCTTCTTCTGGGCCTCGATATCGAAGTCGGCCTCCGGCCAGTCGAGGTCGAGCGACGACAGGGCGTCGTGGAGGAGGGTGCCGATGGCGAGGTTGCGGTACCACTTCTTGTCGGCCGGAATCACGTGCCACGGAGCGACCTCGGTGTTG
>NZ_JBMCZA010000159.1:7940-8612 GCF_048654705.1 Nocardioides sp. CPCC 206348 | reverse complement strand
AGCGACGACAGGGCGTCGTGGAGGAGGGTGCCGATGGCCAGGTTGCGGTACCACTTCTTGTCGGCCGGGATCACGTGCCACGGCGCGACGTCGGTGTTCGTCCGCTCGATCGCGATCTCGTAGGCCTCCTGGTACGCCGGCCAGAGCTCACGCTCGTCGATGTCGCCGGGATTGAACTTCCAGTGCTTGGTCGGGTCGTCGAGGCGGGCCAGCAGGCGCTTCTTCTGCTCGTCGGCGGAGATGTGCAGCATGCACTTGATGATCAGCGTGCCCTTGGCGACGAGATCCGCCTCCCAGGCGTTGATGGCGTCGTAGCGGCGCTCGATCTCGTCGGGCTCGGCGAACGAACGCACGCGGGCGATCAGCACGTCCTCGTAGTGAGAACGGTCGAAGACCCCGATCACGCCCACGGACGGGAGTGCGTTGGTGATCCGCCACAGGAAGTCGTGGGCACGCTCCTCGTCGGTGGGCGCCTTGAAGGAGGTGATCCGTACCCCCTGCGGGTCGACCAGACCGACGGTCGAACGCAGCGTGCCGCCCTTGCCGGACGTGTCCATGCCCTGGAGCACCAGCAGGACGTTGCGGTGGCCGCCCGACTTCCCGTCGGCGAAGAGACGCTCCTGGAGGTCGGCGAGCTCCGGGCCCTTGTCCAGCAAGGCTTCGGTGCCCGCG
>NZ_JBMCZA010000159.1:1229-7930 GCF_048654705.1 Nocardioides sp. CPCC 206348 | reverse complement strand
AGGACGTTGCGGTGGCCGCCCGACTTCCCGTCAGCGAAGAGACGCTCCTGGAGATCGGCGAGCTCCGGGCCCTTGTCCAGCAGCGCTTCGGCGCCTGCATCCTTGTCACCGTCGAAGCCCGGCGCGGCATCGGTGTCGATGGCGGCGAGATCGATCGGGCCCGGGGCGACCCGGAGCGAGGAGGTCAGGTCCGAGACAGGGAACGCGGTCATGCGCCGACCCTAATGGGCCTTGCCGCCCTGACGATTGACGAGCGGCGGTGTCGAGGACCACGGGAAGTCGATCCAGGCATCCGTACGACGCCAGACGTACTCCGCGTTGATGACGGTCCAGGGCTTCTCGTAGATGACGGCAGTGCGCGCCTCGGCCACGTGGTCGGCGAAGAAGTCGCGGACCACCTCGAGCGTCTTGCCGGTGTCGGCGACGTCGTCGGCGATCAGGACCTTCATGCCGGTCAGGTCGATCGCCGCGGGGGTGGGCGGCAGCATCATCGGCACGTCGAGGCGTTGGTTGACGCCGGTGTAGAACTCGACGTTGACCGCCGACAGGTTCTTCACGTCCAGCGCGTAGCCGAGCCCCATGGCCAGGCCGAGGCCGCCGCGGGCGATCGCGAGCACGATGTCGGGCTCGAAGCCGTCGTCGACGACCTGTTGGGCGAGCTCGCGGACGGCGGTGCCGAACAGGTCGTAGGTCAGGACCTCGCGGGCGGGGGGCGGCGTCTCACTCGTCGTCACCCGACCATTCTGGGGCACCGAGCTCACGCTTGACCACGGCATAGGCCAGCCCGGGCGAGTACCCCTTGCGGGCGAGCATGCCGACGAGTCGGCGGGTGGCGACCTGCCGGTCGAGTCCGCGCATCGTCCGCAGCTTCTTGCGGACAAGGACGCCTGCCGCGTCCTCCTCGTCACCGGGGTCGACCTCCGCCAGCACGGTGCGGGCGGTCTCGTCCGCGATGCCCTTGCGACGCAGCTCGGCCGCCAGCGCGGTCCGTGCGAGCCCGCGGGTGCGTTGCCGGCTGTCGATCCACGCCCGGGCGAAGGCCTCGTCGTCGATCAGCCCGACCTCCTCGAACCGGTCGAGCAGCCGGCCCGCCACGTCCTCGGGGACGTTGCGTCGGGCCAGCCGCTCCTCCAGCTCATGACGGCTGCGTGCCGTGATGCTCAGCTGGTCGAGCAGGATCTTGCGCGCGACCGACTCGGGGTCGGCGTCCTCGGTCCACCCGAGGTCGTCGGGTGGCTCGGCCCTGCGGTTGGGCCACTGCGCCATGACTGCCTCCGTGAGATGAGCCCGGTGGTTTCGAGGCTCGTCGCTGGCGCTCCTCGCACCTCAACCACCGGTGCCGCTGATTGAGGTGCGAGCGCAGCGAGCCTCGAAACCAACGATCAGAAGGAATCCACGCCGATGGGCTCGTCGGAGAGTGCGTCGTTGTCGACCGTCGGCGTCACGCCCAGCGTCTCGAGGATCCGCTTCTCCAGCTCGTTGGCGAGGTCCGGGTTGTCCTTGAGGAAGGTCCGGGCGTTCTCCTTGCCCTGGCCGAGCTGGTCGCCCTCGTAGGTGTACCAGGCGCCGGCCTTGCGGACGAGGCCCGCTTCGACGCCGACGTCGATCAGACCGCCCTCGCGACTGATGCCCTTGCCGTACATGATGTCGAACTCGGCCTGCTTGAACGGCGGGGCGACCTTGTTCTTCACGACCTTGACGCGGGTCCGGTTGCCGACCATGTCGGTGCCGTCCTTGAGCGTCTCGATCCGGCGGACGTCGAGGCGCACCGAGGAGTAGAACTTCAGCGCCCGGCCACCCGTGGTGGTCTCCGGCGAGCCGAACATGACGCCGATCTTCTCGCGCAGCTGGTTGATGAAGATCATCGTGGTGTTGGAGTTGTTGAGCGCACCGGTCATCTTGCGCAGCGCCTGGCTCATCAGTCGCGCCTGGAGGCCGACGTGGCTGTCGCCCATCTCGCCCTCGATCTCCGCGCGCGGCACGAGCGCGGCCACCGAGTCGATGACGATCAGGTCGAGCGCACCGGAGCGGATCAGCATGTCGGCGATCTCGAGCGCCTGCTCACCGGAGTCGGGCTGGGAGACCAGCAGGGAGTCGGTGTCGACACCGAGCGCCTTGGCGTACTCCGGGTCGAGCGCGTGCTCGGCGTCGATGAACGCCACGATGCCGCCAGCGGCCTGGGCGTTGGCCACCGCGTGCAGGGCGACGGTGGTCTTGCCGCTGGACTCGGGACCGTAGATCTCCACGACCCGGCCGCGCGGCAGCCCGCCGATGCCCAGGGCCACGTCCAGCGCGATCGCGCCGGTCGGGATCACTTCGAGGGGCGCACGGGTGTCGTCACCGAGGCGCATCACCGAGCCCTTGCCGTAGTTCTTCTCGATGCTGAGCAGCGCTGCGTCGAGCGCCTTCATCCGGTCATCGCCAGCCATGTTGTTCGCTCCTGGTGTCGTGGTGAGGTCGGTACATCGGCGACGTTATGACGAGGTCCCGACACAGCCTGATCAGCCGGGTCGTGGGTGTGGACAAACACGCCTGTACGTCGTACCTGTGGACGGTTGGCGGTCAGCCAGCGTCCCGTGGGAACAAACCTAGACGAACAGGTGTTCGAAACCGTTCAGGTGGTCCCGGCGTGTCGTCCGAACGCCGGGGACAGCGACCACGCCGCGTTTCGGCTAGCCTTCACAAATCCTGACGTCGACAACGGAGTAGGCGCATGCAGGTCGTGCTGTCCTGGTTTGCCCGTGGTCCGCTGGGGACCGAGGCGACCTCGGCACGGACCGCCCGGGTCGCCCCCGCGCTCCGCGATCTCGTGCCCACCTCCTGGCAGCGCCACGACTTCGGCGGCGACGACTGGGGCGTCATCGTCCTGCATCCCGCCGATCAGCGCGCCTACCGGTGGCCGGTGGTCGCCACCGAGGGTCCCGTCACCGCGGTCTCGCACGGGATCCCCGTGGGCATCGACGTCGGGACCGGCCCGCCGGCACTCGCCCGGCGGCTGCTGGCCGGCGACGACGTGCATCGCGAGGGAGTCCCCCCGTTCGCCCTGCTGGCCCTGGACACCGACCGGTTCGCCCTGCAGCAGGACTGGCTCGGCATGGCCCGGGTCTTCACCGGCACGGCCGACGGCATCACCGCGTTCTGCACCCAGCCCACGCTGCTCGCCACCTTCCTGCACGGGACGGCGCGGCCGGACCTGGCCGGCTGGACGTCGTACACCGTCTGCGGGCACTTCGGCGGGGACCTGTCACCGGTGGCCGGGACCCGCCAGCTGCGTCCCGGAGAGCGGGCCACGGGGCGGCGCCTGCCCGGCGGCGGCTGGGAGGTCGACAGCCAGCTGCGGTACGCCGTGGACGACGTGGTGGCCAGCGGGCTCGCCGACCAGGGGCGCCCGGTGGAGGAGCAGCTGGACCGCGCCGCCACCGCGTTGACCGGCGTCGCCGACAGCGTGCACCGGCTCTACGCCGACGAGATCACCCTCGGCCTGTCCGGCGGCAAGGACTCGCGCCTCATCGCCGCCACCCTGATCGCCGCCGACCGGACGCCGCGGTTCCTCACCACCGAGGACATCCCGGCCGAGGGCGAGACGGCCCGTCGCCTGGTGCAGCTGCTGCGGGACCGGCGCGGCCTCGATCCCGAGCACGTGGTGCGGCTCGCCGGAGCACCTGCCACGGTGCTGGACACCGGCCTGCTGGAGCGTGCGCGCGGGCTGCGCGACCACTACGACCACCAGTTCCCGTCGACCTACATGGCCCGCCCGGTGACCTCCGCGATGCTGTCGAGACAGGTCCGGCCCGCCACCTACACCGGCGCAGCGGGCGAGCTCGCCACCGGCTACTGGTATCCGGCGGCCGACGCCGACCCCGCCCTCACCCCGCACCAGGCGGGACTGGACCGCCTGATCCGTGGCGCACCGAAGGCCGCCATCGTTCCGGAGGTCGTGGAGGCTGAACGCGACCGCATCAACGGCATCGTCCAGCACGCCGGGGCCACCGGCGTCCACGGCCTGCACCTCCTCGACTACCTCTACCTGGTGGAACGAGTGCGGCGCTGGGCCACCTCCGCCTACGTCACCGGCATGGTCACCCCCTTCCTGGCACCCGGGTTCGTCGCCGCCACGTTCTCGTCGGCCCCGGCGCAGAAACGCGACCAGCTGCTGCACACCGGCCTGATCGCCCGGCTGGTGCCGGAATGGGCCGACGTACCTTTCGTGAAGGTCCCGTCCATGCAGTCCACCTCCACCCGCGTGTGGGAGGGCGACGGTGTGGCGGTGATGAGCCAGCTGCTGGACACCTCGCACGGCTCGCTCGCCGGGCTGATGCACAGGCCTGCGGTCGAGAAGGCCCTCCGCAACGCAGTGCGGGGCGGTCGCCCGGACCCACGGGTCCTGCAGCAGTTCACCGCGCTTGCGGTCGCGGCGGAGCGGCTGGAGGCGGACACCGCCCGGCCCGCCACGGGCGCCACCTACCTCCGGGTCACCACGCCCCCGGAACTGCCCCGGCCCGACAGCGCTCCCCTGCGCCTGCTGCGCCGGATCCGGCGGACTCCGCTCGGCGACCGCGTCTGGACCGCCGTGCGCCGTCGGGTGCGCCCTCGCTGACGGGCCAGCACGACCCGGCGATCGGACCTGGTCAGGCGGTGCGGCGTGTCGTCTCGACCGCTGCGCGGGCCGATGCGCCGAGCACGCCGACGACGAGCACCAGGCTCGCGAGCGCCAGCGTCGGGTAGTCGCCGAGGTCGACGATCACGCCCGCCAACGCACCCGTCACGGCGGCGGTCAGGCCCATCACCAGGTCCGAGGTCCCCTGGACATCGGTGCGTGCCTCGATCGGCGCATGCTCGGCCACGAGGGTGGAGGCCGACACCATCACCAGTGACCATCCGACTCCGAGAAGGAACAGCCCGGCGGTCACCTGCCACGACATGCCGGTGGGTGCCGAGGCGCACAGCAGCAGCGCCACCAGGAGCGTCGCTCCCCCGGCACCGAGCACGGGCGGCCGTCCGACGCGATCGGCCAGCATCCCGACCAGCGGCGAGAAGGCGAACATGCCGAGGACGTGGACGCTGATCACGATGCCGATCACCTCGAGGCCCGAACCACCGTGCTCCATGTGCAGCGGGGTCATCACCATGACACCGACCATGGTCGCGTGGGCCAGGGCGAGAGCAGCGATCGCGTAGCCGAGGACCGGGTTGTCGCCGATCGCCTTCATGGCACGTCCCCACGACGAGCGGCCGCCGGCGACGCGCGGGGCACGACCCGCGGCAGCGTCCGCCTCCCCCTCGAGCTGCTGGGCGAGCAGCAACGGGTCGGGCCGGAGCAGGACGCCGACGACCAGCGCAGCCAGCAGCATGCCCATCGCGCCGAGCGCGAACGGTCCGGTCAGCTCGGGGATGTCGACAGCGTCGGCGAACGACCCGGCCGGACCGGTGAGGTTCGGGCCGGCGACCGCGCCGACGGTGGTCGCCCACACGACGAGCGACAACGAACGGGCACGGGTCGCGTCGGTCGCGAGGTCGGTGGCGGCGTAGCGCGCGGCACTGTTGGCCGCCGTACCAGCGCCGAGGAGGACGGCTCCGACGAGCAGGACCAGCATCGACCCGACGACACCGGCGACGACGGCGAGCAGGCCACCGCACGCGCCGATGAGGTAGCC
Organism: Nocardioides sp. CPCC 206348; assembly: GCF_048654705.1. Lineage (NCBI taxonomy): Bacteria > Bacillati > Actinomycetota > Actinomycetes > Propionibacteriales > Nocardioidaceae > Nocardioides > Nocardioides sp. CPCC 206348. The sequence goes on along the minus strand of NZ_JBMCZA010000159.1, from coordinate 2,276 downwards.
GCTCATCAGGCCCGTCCTTCGTCCGCGGCGTGCCATCAGCGGCGCGAGCAGGAACGAGATCACGGCGGCACCGAGCACCTGCGCGGTCTGCGCGAGGCCCGACTGTGCCTCCGACCCCGACAGGTCGCGGGCGAGCAGGGAGGCAGTTGCGATGCCGATGGTGATGCCGACGGCTCCTACTGCCTGGGTCAGGACCAGGACGCGGACCGTACGACGCTGCACAGCGAGGACGTCCCGGGTGGGATCGAGAAGGGTCACCGCTCGCTCGCGGGCAGCTCGAGCTGTTCCCAGACCGCGCGCCACACCTGCTTGGGCTGTTCGCCGGCGTCGATGGCCTCACGGACCGTACGGCCGCCGAGGGTGGCCATCACGAACTGGTCCGCCCAGACGTGGGCATACCCGGACCCGAGGTGGTGCTCCATCCGCTCCCAGAACTCCGTGTGCCGCACCCGACCATCATCGCTGGTCGAGCCAGCGGACGTCCCATCGGTGATGGATGACGTCGTGCAGGTGGTACCTCCCGAGCGTGTCCACGGTGAAGACGCTGCCGTTGCTGCGGCGCCCCGGACGCTCCCATGCGTCGCTGGGGACGGAGTCGTACAGGACCGCGATCGCCTCGGCCCCCGCCACCAGGTCGGGTACGACGTCCGCCGGGTCCTGCAGGTCGTAGCGATCTGCGACAGCGGTCTCGTCCTGGTCCCAGTTCGCGAAGACCGGGTCGTCGTCCGTGAGCATCTGCCCGAGCCGCCCGGCGAAGACGCGGTGCACGTCACGGACATGGCAGGCGTACTCGGTCGGCGACCAGACGGTCGGCTCCGGGCGCTGCCGGGCACGCGGGTCGGCCAGCGCCTGGGCCCAGTGGGCGGCGTTCTCGCGGACCGTCGCGCCCATCGTCGACCGACCCACGTCCGCAGCGACGAAGCCGCACTCGGCACAGGGCTGGTCGAGGACCCAGGTCCAGTCCTTGGTGTCCGGCGGGGGCAGCGGTGCAGTCGTCATGCGCCCATCCTCACGGCTGGGTCAGGACCGGCACGAGCGATATCCGGT
>NZ_JBMCZA010000159.1:0-1163 GCF_048654705.1 Nocardioides sp. CPCC 206348 | reverse complement strand
CACTTCGCACCCCCAATTGCCACACTTCGTGGCCCCAATTGCGACACTTCGTGGGTCAGGCGATCGCGGCGGTGCCGAACGCGACGTTGAACTTGTCGCACCAGATCACCACGGACTTCATGCCGGCGAGATCGGCGTCGGCGGGGATCTCGTAGCGAGAGCTGCCCTTGTTGCCCTTGAGCTCGCCGAGCTTCACGTAGTCGCCGTCGTCGTAGTTGCTCCACGAACCGACGCAGCCGTCGCAGCCGCCGCCGCTCTCCTGGTCGGTGATCCAGACGTGCAGGTCGGGGCCGTTGGAGGTGTCGAGGCCGTCGAGCAGGACGAACCGGCTGCCGTCGCTGCGGCGGAAGATCCTCGCGTCGCCCGATGTGCCGTGCTCGGCGTCGATGAAGCTGCCGGAGGCCAGCTCGACACGTGTCCTCGCCGTCCCGGACGCTTCGGGGACGGTCGTGTCGGAGATCCCGGCGGTCGCCGTACCGACGACCTCGCTGGCGTCGTCGCCGTCATCGACCTCCTTGTCGATGAACAGCAGCCAGGGCTGGAAGACCAGCGCGCCTGCCACGGCGAGGACGAGGAACAACCCGCCCATCGTCAGCCAGATCCGGCGCTTGCGGCTCATGCGTCGACTCTAGAAGACCAGCGTTCGGTTGACGAGCGGGACACCTGGCCGGTAGGCGAGGTGGACGTGGCTCGGGGCGTCGAGGACGACGAGGTCGCCGCGCGATCCCGGCACCAGGGACCCGATGTCGGAGCGCCCGAGCGCCGCGGCACCCCCGGCGGTCGCGGCCCAGACGGCCTCGCCGGGAGTCAGGCCCATGTCGCGGACGGCGACGGCGATGCAGAACGGCAACGAGCTCGTGTACGACGACCCGGGGTTGCAGTCACTGGCCAGGGCGACGGTCACGCCGGCATCGACGAGGGCGCGCGCGTCCGGATAGGGCTGGCGGGTGCTGAACTCGACGCCCGGCAGCAGCGTCGCGACCGTTCCCGAGTCGCGCAGCGCGTGCACGTCGTCGTCGGACAGGAACGTGCAGTGGTCGACGGCGGCGAGCCCCATCTCCGCAGCGAGCTGGACGCCGGGACCGTGGCCGAGCTGGTTGGCATGCAGCCGTCCGCGCAGGCCGAGCGCCGCGCCGGCCGACAGGATCGTCCGGGCCTGGTCG
>NZ_JBMCZA010000158.1:1770-2355 GCF_048654705.1 Nocardioides sp. CPCC 206348 | reverse complement strand
GGCCTCACCACGGGCGCCACGCTCTACCCACTGGCCACCTTCGACGTCGACAGGACGATGGCGCTCATCGAGTCGGCCCGGATCACGGTGCTGCCCGGGGCACCCGCGATCTACCAGTCGATCCTGGCCGCGCCGAACCGCGCCGACCACGACCTGGGCTCCCTGCGGCTGGCCGTGACCGGAGCCGCGGTCGTGCCCGTCGTACTCATCGAGCGGATGCGTGACGAGCTGGCCATCGACACCGTGGTGACAGCGTTCGGCATGACCGAAGCGGTCGTGGTGACGATGGCTCGCCACGGCGATCCCGCTGAACTGGTCGCCACCACCTGTGGGCGCGCGATTCCCGGCATGGAGGTCGCGATCGACGCAGCGGACGGCGAGGCCGGCGAGCTCCTGGTGCGCGGCGAGTTCGTGATGCTCGGCTACCTCGACGACCCCGAGGCAACCGCCGAGGCGATCGACGGCGACGGATGGCTGCACACCGGCGACATCGGTGTCCTCGACGACCGGGGCAACCTGCGGATCACCGACCGGCTCAAGGACATGTACATCTCCGGCGGCTTCAACGTCTACCCCGCCGAGGTC
>NZ_JBMCZA010000158.1:910-1760 GCF_048654705.1 Nocardioides sp. CPCC 206348 | reverse complement strand
CCATCGACGGCGACGGATGGCTGCACACCGGCGACATCGGCGTCCTCGACGACCAGGGCAACCTGCGGATCACCGACCGCCTCAAGGACATGTACATCTCCGGCGGCTTCAACGTCTATCCCGCCGAGGTGGAACAGGCCCTGATGCGCATGGAGGGCATCACCGACGTCGCCGTCATCGGCGTTCCCGACGAGCGCATGGGCGAGGTCGGCAAGGCGTACGTCGTCGGCACGCCCACCTCCGAGGAGGTCGTCGCCTTCGCGAGGGACCGCCTCGCAAACTTCAAGGTGCCGCGCATCGTCGAGCACCTCGACGCACTCCCCCGGAACCTCGGGGGCAAGGTGCTCAAGAACGCCCTTCGAGGCTCGCAAGCTCCCACCTCAGGACCCGGGAAGAAGAACTGATGGATCTCAACCTCTCCGAGTCGGAGCTGGCCTTCCAGGCCGAGGCCCGCGCCTGGCTGGCCGCGAACGTTCCGGCGGAGCCACTGCCGTCCCTCGACACTGCCGAAGGCTTCGAGCTGCACCGCCAGTGGGAAGCGAAGCTCTCGGACGCGCGGTGGTCCGTCGTGTCCTGGCCCGAGGAGTACCACGGCCGCGGTGCGTCGCTGGTCGAGTGGGTCGTCTTCGAGGAGGAGTACTACCGCGCCGGCGCTCCCCTGCGGGTGGGCCAGAACGGCATCTTCCTGCTCTCCCCCATCCTGTTCGAGCACGGCACCAAGGACCAGCAGGACCGGTTCCTGCCGTCGATGGCGACCGGTGAGACGGTCTGGGCCCAGTGCTGGAGCGAGCCGGAGGCCGGCTCCGACCTCGCGTCGCTTCGCTCGACCGCGCGCCGGGACGACGACCGC
>NZ_JBMCZA010000158.1:0-835 GCF_048654705.1 Nocardioides sp. CPCC 206348 | reverse complement strand
CAGAAGCACTCCGGCCTGACCTACTTCCTGTTCCCGCTCGACGCCGATGGCGTCACGGTGCGCCCGATCGCCCAGCTCGACGGCGAGGCCGGATTCGCCGAGGTCTTCTTCGACGACGTCTTCGTCCCCGACGCCGACGTGCTCGGCGCCCCCGGCGACGGCTGGCGCGTGGCCATGAGCACGGCGGGCAACGAGCGTGGCCTCTCGCTGCGCTCCCCCGGCCGGTTCACCGCTGCCGCCGACCGTCTCGTCTCGTTCTACGACGAGACGCCTGAGAGCCCGGACCGCGACGCGGCGACCACCGCCGTCGTCGACGCCTGGATCAAGGCCGAGGCCTACCGCCTCTACACCTGGGGCACGGTGACGAAGCTGAAGGACGGCGGGGACATCGGCGCTGCCGGGTCGATCAACAAGGTCTGGTGGAGCGAGCTCGACATCGCCCTGCACGAGACCGCCCTCGACCTCCTCGGATCGTCCGCCGAGCTCGAGTCCCGCTGGCTCGACGGCTACACGTTCTCCCTGTCCGGCCCGATCTACGCCGGCACCAACGAGATCCAGCGCAACATCATCGCCGAGCGGATCCTCGGCCTGCCGCGCGAGCCGAAGGGAGTGCAGAAGTGAGGTTCGAACTCACCACCGACCAGCAGGACTTCGCGTCCTCCCTCGAGTCGCTGCTCGCCGCCTCCGACCCGGTCGGCGCCGCGCGTGCCTGGGCCGACGGCGACCACGCCGCGGGCCTCAAGCTGTGGCAGCGGCTGGCCGAGCAAGGCCTGACCATGCTCGCCACCGAGGCCACGCCCGTCGAGCTCTGTGTCGCGTACGAGGCGCTCGGGCG
>NZ_JBMCZA010000157.1:12089-12868 GCF_048654705.1 Nocardioides sp. CPCC 206348 | reverse complement strand
GACGTACGCCGACACCAGCGTCTGCTCCTGCTCGCTCAACCCCTGCCCGGCTCGGGCGCTCCAGTCGAGCCGACCGTCGGGGAGGTGCTGGCGCATCGTGGTCCGACCCCGGGCCAGCGCGCTGTTGGCCGAGGCCAGGGTCAGGTCGAGGGCGTCAGCCGTCTGCTGCGCCGGCCACCCGAGCACGTCCCGGAGGATCAGTACGGCGCGCTGGCGTGCGGGCAGGTGCTGGACGGCCACGATGAACGCCAGCTCGATGGTCTCCCGGGCCACCGCCTGCGTGTGTGGGTCCTGCGGCTGGCTGTCCGGCCACGGCTGCAGGTAGAGCACCTCGGTGCCCGTCCCGCCCGCACCGTGCAGGTCGGCCGGGACCGGCGTGCGGTCGCGCCGCTTCTCGAGGAAGTCCAGGCAGGCGTTGGTGGCGATCCGGTACAGCCAGGTGCGCAGCGACGCCCGTCCCTGGAACGACTCGCGCTTCGCCCACGCCCGCAGGAAGGTCTCCTGGGTGAGGTCCTGCGCGTCGTCGTACGACGCAAGCATGCGGTAGCAGTGGACCTGCAGCTCCCTGCGGTACCGCTCGGTCAGCAGCGCGAACCGACCGCCGTCACCGGCGCGGGCCGCCTGCATGAACTCGGCTTCGTCCGCTCCGAGCGGACCGGCCGGTCCGGTCGGGGTGGGTGCTGTCGTCTTCATGTCGTCTCCTGGGATCGCTGGAACTGTCGCAGGTAACGACGGTCGAGCTCCGGAGAAGTGATCGGTCAGCTCACAGCCACTGGGGG
>NZ_JBMCZA010000157.1:11931-12079 GCF_048654705.1 Nocardioides sp. CPCC 206348 | reverse complement strand
TGCAGCTCCCTGCGGTACCGCTCGGTCAGCAGCGCGAATCGGCCGCCGTCACCGGCGCGGGCTGCCTGCATGAACTCGGCTTCATCCGCGCCGGTCGGTCCGGTCTGGATGGGTTCGGTGGTCTTCATGTCGTCTCCTGGGATCGCTC
>NZ_JBMCZA010000157.1:11852-11921 GCF_048654705.1 Nocardioides sp. CPCC 206348 | reverse complement strand
CCGTAGTCCCAGCAGACGGGCCAGAACCACGACGGTCCGTCGGTGAGCGCGTTCAGCGTCAATTGCATC
>NZ_JBMCZA010000157.1:10887-11842 GCF_048654705.1 Nocardioides sp. CPCC 206348 | reverse complement strand
CCGTAGTCCCAGCAGACGGGCCAGAACCACGACGGTCCATCGGTGAGCGCGTTCAGCGTCAGCTGCAGGGTGGGTCCGTCGAAGGCCAGCCCCGCATGGCCGATGTTGTCGTTCCAGCAGTAGTCCTGGACGACGAGGTTGCGCACGTTGGTGCCCGCGAGCCGCTGGCTGGAGTACGGCGTCACGACGGCGTCCCAGCGCGACATGATCACGGTGTACTTCGGCCCGGTCGGGACGGTGTTGGTGTCGGCCCAGAGCGCCTTCGTGTAGGCGCTGGTCAGCATCTGGTCGGTGACCCCGCGGGTGCCGAGGTAGGCCGACGCGTCATTGATGAAGCCCAGCGCGTCAAGGTCCTCGGCGAGGGTGACGATGCCGTTGAGGTCGGTGCCGTGCGAGGACGGCGCCAGGCCGACGTAGTGGGCGGTCCTGGCCGCTCCGCCCATCCGCTTCATCCAGTAGATGGGGACGTTGCCGCCCTGCGAGTGCCCGACGATGTCGACCTTGGCTGCGCCGGTCGCGGTGCGCACCCTGGCCACGAAGGCGTCGAGCTCGCGGGCGGAATTAACGATCGGGCCGAGGCCCCCGACCCGGCCGTTGGAGAGGGCTGTCATGCCGTAGTTGAGCCCGAAGACGCAGAAGCCGTCGTTCTTCAGGCGCGGTGCGAGCTTGGTGAAGTTGGCGCCGAGGTTGGCGAAGGTGCCGGGCACCAGCACGACGGGGTTGGGCCGGGCCGCGGTCGGCTTGCAGGTCCAGTCGTTGCCGCCGGGCAGGTGGTCGGGCCGGTGGATGTAGTTGTAGACGGCCTCGCTGAGACCACCCTCCGGTACGGCGGCCTGGGCCGGCAGCGTTCCCCCGACGAGCACCGAGAAGGTCACCCCGACGGTGACGAGCAACGTCCTGAACGAGCGCATGCCAGATCCTCTTCCTCCCAAGATGTGACGGGCGTCACAAGGTC
>NZ_JBMCZA010000157.1:1832-10877 GCF_048654705.1 Nocardioides sp. CPCC 206348 | reverse complement strand
GGCAGCGTTCCCCCGACGAGCACCGAGAAGGTCACCCCCACGGTGACGGCCAACGTCCTGAACGAGCGCATGCCGGATCCTCTTCCTCCCAAGATGTGACGGCCGTCACAAGGTCTTGGAGGACAAGTTACTGACGCGTTGCGTTGCTGGGAACCCTTGCCTGCTGCACGGGCCCGGCTGTGAGGCCCGCGTTCCCAGGACCACGGCATGTGAGGTGACCAACAAATCAATCTTTTAGAGCAGATGCTCTATTAATGTCGAACCGGGACGGCGGTGATGAACCAGGGCCGCCGCCGACAACATGTCGAACCAACGACCCAAGGAGCAGTAGCGATGGTGACGATCTCCACCGACGGACCGATCTGGACCCTGGATCTCGGCGCGGACGAGAACCGCTTCACGCCCGAATGGCTTGATGAAGTGAACGCCGCCCTCGACAAGGTCGAGACGGCCGAGGGACCAGCCGTCCTGGTCACGTCCGGGCACGGCAAGTTCTACTCGAACGGTCTGGACCTCGACTGGCTGGGCCAGAACTTCGATCAGTACGCCGCCTACGTCGAGCGAGTCCAGACCTTGTTGGCACGCCTCCTGACCTTCCCGGTGCCGACGGTCGCGGCGCTCAACGGTCACGCCTTCGGTGCTGGTGCGATGCTGGCCATCGCCCACGACTATCGCGTGATGCGGGAGGACAGGGGCTACTTCTGTTTCCCGGAGATCGACATCCAGATCCCCTTCACTCCGGGCATGAACGCTCTCATCACGAGCAAGCTGACCCCTCGTTCTGCGTTCAATGCAATGGCCACGGGACGCCGCTACTCCGGTCCCGACGCACTGGCAGAAGGGCTCGTCGACGCCACCGCCGGCCTGGACCAGCTGACCCGGACTGCCAGCGACCAGGTGATCGAACTGGCAACCAAGGATCGGGCAACACTGGGCACCATCAAGGCCCGACTCTTTGCCAGCGTGGTCGATGCCCTGCGCGACGTCGACGCGAGCGCGTAGAGACGATGGGACGCCCCCGGCAGCATGGCCTCGAAGACCTTCTCGACCAGGCGCGCAGCCTGTGGATCGAGGACGGTGTCGCCGGGGTGACCATCCGTGCCCTCAGCACAGCATCGGGAGCCTCGAACGGCGCCATCTATCACGCCTTCGGTTCGCGCGACTGCCTCCTGGCGAGTGTCTGGACCCGCGAGGCTGACAAGTTCCTGTCGTTCCAACGCGATCTCGTCGAGCGCGCCATGGGCGAGGGCGGTCCTGTGGATGGGCTTGTCGCCGCAGCTCTCGCGCCAGCGGCCTACGCCGCTCGGGACGATCAAGGAGCACGCCTGCTCCTGACGGCATCGCTCAGCGACCTGCTCACTCCGGAGCTGGACGACGATCGACGCTCTGACCTCCTGCGGCTCCAGCGCGAACTGGGTGGCCTGATGGGCGAGCTCGCCGAGGCGCTGTGGAGCCGCCGCGACGGCGCAGCCATCACCACGGTGCGGTATTGCGTGGTCGACCTGCCCGGCGCCTTGCTCCTCAAGGCCTCGGCGGTGACCGACCCCGTGGCCCGCCATGCCCTCGAACGAGCCGTTCGTGGCATCGCGTCGATGCCTCCCCCCGCCTCGCCCCGCAAGACCAGGGCGTCGACGTCGACCGTCAGGGAGTGACCCCGAGGTCGCCGCACTCCTTCTCCACGGCCTTCAGGAACTTGTCCTCGTCGCCCGTCGCGTCCTTGTTGTCCTCGGCCCAGTCCAGGAGGTCTTCGTTGGCCTCCTTGACCTTTTCCGGATCGCCCGACTTGGCGGCGTCGGCCGACTTCTTTGCGAGATCGCAGTATTCGCTGGCGAGATCGCTCTCGCTGGCGCCACAGGCAGTGAAGGTGAGGGCAGCCGCCAGAACGATGGTGCCAAGACCGAGCGTGTTCTTCTTCATGAGACATCCCTCAAGGTGAAGTGACTGGACCCCACCGGACGCTAGCGGATGCTGGCGCATCGCGCGATGGGTGCGTCGTCTGCGATCGCGCGACAGCATTGACCGGCCTTCACCTGTCTGCGACGCTCCGACGAACCGTGCGGGCGTGCCCTGTGCCCGACGACCCACAGGAGGCAATGCGAATGCTTCACACAGTCCGCTCACGCAAGATCGCCGGTCGGCGTATCTCACGACTGACGGCCATCTCTTCCGCAGCCGTGATCGCGATCGGGCTGGGTGCGTCGCCAGCATTCGCCGCCAACGTCACGGCGAACAACGGCAACGGCACCATGACCCACATCGACGACGGTGACCGGTTCAAGGTCTGTGACACGCGGGTCAACGGCGTGGGAGTCACCGGCACCCTCGGCTGGACCATCCCCGGTGTCCAGACCCGCATCGTGAAGACGATCCAGGACGGCGGTGACGCTGGCTGCGACTACTTCACGTACGACGTCAACGATGACGTGTTGTGGTTCATCTCCATCTGCGACACCGGCGCCAGCAGCGGTTGCGACAGCAAGTTCTTCAGGGAGTAGAGGTCCCGAGAGGCGGCCTGCTCCGGGCCGCGACCAAGAGGCCAGGTTCCCCGTAGGGAACCTGGCCCTCTTGCATGGGGCTGTTGAGATGCAGCGAAGATTGACGAACTCCGCGCGGAGAACGTTGACCAAGCGGCGTCTATCGCCGACCGCTGTCAAAGTACTTGATCGCGCTGGGCACCACTCAAGACGGCGGTTGTCCGGTCCAGAGTCCAGCCACGTCAGCCCAAGTGAAGTCGTGGCCCTGCTCTCCGATCCACGTCCTCCAGAACTCTGGATCGTGGGAGTCGGGCCGCTGTTCCGGCGTCAGGGAGCCGATCTCGACCAACGTCGGCATCGGCGTCGCCCACCCGAGGAGGATGGCCTGCCGCGAGGGCAAGGATGGCAGCTCCTGGAGTAGTTCGCCGACCGCGTCGGGCACGAGCCGGGCGACCAAGTCTTGATCGCGGTCGTTGACCAACCGGTGAAGCAGGAAGGTGTTGCACTGCGACAGCACCGTTTGGGAGAGCGCGGAAGGCCGCTGGGAAGAGATCACCAGTCCCAACCCGTACTTGCGTCCTTCCCGAGAGATCTTCTCGAAGGTCTGGCGGCAGAGATCGGCGGTCGTCGGGCTGTCTTCAGAGTTGCTAGAGCGCCCGACGAAGTTGTGCGCCTCCTCCAACACGAGAACCGTGGGGTACGCCGTGCCGGTGATCCGTCGCACGTACTGGACCGCTTCCATGACGATGCGCCCTAGGACGCCCACCGCGGTGTGGATGACCTCAGATGCCAGGAGCGAGAGGTCCAGCACCGCGATCTGGCCGCTGCTCGCGTCCGGCTCTCCGATCACAGCGGTGAGCCATTCTGCGAGCGTCTCTTCGTCCGACGGACAGATGATGTCGCGAAGCCGGAGGTCCGCGAGAAGCGCGCGGATTCGGTTGATCAAGAAGATCGCATGCCCCGACGCGCCCGCGAAGTCCGGAGTCAGCGCGAGGGCGGCCATGTGGTCGGGCAGCGCGTCTGGATCAAAGTAGATCGGGGCGTCCTCATTGCCGCTTACTTGCAGAGAAGGGCCGCCGGCGAGAGCCGATGCCGCCATCAGAGCATCTCGGACCTCGTGGACTTCATTGGCCTGATACGCATTGTCGTACTGACCGAAGTGAGGCGTACCGATCCGTCCGATCACCTCATTCAAGGCGTCGACGACAGCACCGTGGCCTTGGGTGGCCGCGTCACCAAAGACCGACGCCATGCCCTTCAGCGCGGTCGTGACGCTCTTGTACTTCGGAAACGTCGAGTATGACGAGACATCGGACGCGAACGATGCCCAAAGGCTGGCGAATCCGCTGAGGAGGTTCGGCAAGGTGTCGTTGAAGTCTGTTGCGTCACTGCCAGCACGAAGTTGGCGCAGTGCCTGCTGCAATAGCGGGCGTTGGGTCTGCGGTGCTGCGCGAGTGATCGCGGCCCACTCCGCGCTGGTCCACATCCATGACGGCACCGTCAGGGGTGGGTCGTCGTCCCCTGGTTGTACGCGGAAAGTCCGCACCGATGAGAGGTCAGCGAAGCAGTTGGCGTACTCGCCGTTCGGGTCCAGGACGATGAAGCGCGCGTTCGGCTCCGAGTCGTCCACGACGTTCTCTCGAGCGGCTTCGAGTGACCAGCGGATCAGGCCGGCCACGGTGCAGGACTTGCCCGATCCCGTGTTTCCAAGAACCGCGAGATGTCGCCCAAAGACCCGGTCGGGGTCGATCAGTACGTCGGCCCCGCCTGCCAAGGGGGACGTCCCGATCTGGACTCGCCCACCCAAGCTCGCAGCTTGCGCGATGTGCTGGATCTGGTCGCTGGTGGGAACGAGTGCCACCTCGCCGACCGACGGATAGCTGACCACGCCGCGTACGAGCTCAGGCGTTCCGGTGCCCTGGCGGTTTCGCCAGAGCAGCGTCCCGAGAGGGGACAACTTCAAGCGCCTGCGCGGAAAGGGCAGATCCAAGAGCGCACGATCGCCGCGCTGCGAAGCTGATGACAGCGCGTCCGGCTCGATGCCAAGCCAGGTCACGGTGCCCACGAGGTAGCCAACCTCGTTGGCGATCAGGACCCATCCGTTTATCCGTGGGAACCGCTGCACGTGGCCCGCGTTTAGGGCTGTCGCCTGGGGTGCCGAATGGTCGAGGCGGACGGTGATCTCTCGGGGAGAGACCGACTCGACCACACCGATGGCTTGGGAGGCGGCGAACTCGGTCGCAGTCAGCGTCACTGGGTGGTCCCCTGCTCTGCGGCCGCGCCTGCAACGGCCTGCTCGTGGCCGCCGACCTTCTCGAGGTAGGCAGTCTGGGCTTCGAACAGGGGTGACGTGAGCGTCATCGGCATCAGGTCAACGAACTCCGCTAGGCCGCCGACCGACGCCCCGATGAGTTCCGTGGTCTGGCCTGGCGGGTAGCTGTTTGCGCGGCGGAAGGAATCCAAGGTTGTCAGGGGGTCCCTGGAGATGACGACGAGGTGCGTCGAGGGGATCGTCAGCATGTCGGCGATGACTCGGTTGATGTGGCTGTCGCCAAAGCCGTAGCCGAAGGTGACGAGCACGTTGTTTGGGCGGCACACAGCGGCGGCGAAGTCGCGGAACAACTCGGAGTAAGGGTAGGCCAAGGTCTCGACATCCTTAGCCGGATTCGGGTAAATCACCGCGGTGCTTGACGGCTCTTCGGGGAACATCGGATGCTCCTGATCCGCTCCCAACGGCAACGACGAGCGGACGATCTTCCCGCCATCTGCCATCCAGTCGACCGACCCGTGGAGCTTTGCGAAGCGCACCACACCATCTAGCAGGCGCGGTTCTCCACGAACGCCAGGAGGGGCGAAGTGAAGGTCGACATCGATACGTGAGGCCGAGAAGCGTGGTTCGAGCGATCCAACGAATCGATCGAGGAAACGAAGTCCGAGTCGATCTGCGGCTGCCTCCAGCAAACGGTCGTAGTTCGTTGTGTAGAGGTGGAGACGATCGCGTTGGGTCGGGCGTGAAGCAAACGGCATCAGAAATCGGCCGATGAGTCGCTCGAAGTCGAGCGCGGCGTCGGTGCGGTCGCGCAGGGCGGTTCCGAGTGCCTTCTCGAAGGCCAGGACTCCGGACAGTAGTCCGGTCATCGCCTCATCGACAGACGCGCGTACCTGTTCGGCCCGCTCTGTCTCCTGCAGCACTCTGAGGCCCTGCAGCAGATCAAGCGACGACCTGATCTCGTCCTCAAGGTTGGCCTCTCGGCCGAGCTGACTGGCCGAACCCTCAGCATGAGCACGAATCAGGTCGGTCTCGTCGCCGGCGCTCACGTGCTGCGCCATTGAGGGCGGGTAGGTTCCGATTAGGTGCCCCACTGCCGAACTGATGCCGTTGCCTAGAAGCAGAGCGAGGTGCTCGGTCTGGATCAGCGCCGCCAGCCAAGACTCGATCTTCCGCTGCTCTACCGATCCGAGGCCGGCCACGGCTTCACCTGTTGCGACCGTGTCCGTCCCGAGCCGTACCACCGAACCATCCACTGTCATCGATACCAAGCCTCTCCCGATAGCTCCGGAGCCGACGGTAGTGATCGCGTTGAGTCGGCGCAGGGAAACGCTGTGGCTCCCCTTAAGACCGGCCGGCTCTTGGCGGGCCAAGGTGACCTCACTGGGCAACCAGCCGATCAGGGGTCAAGGTGGCGAGGCGGCGAATGTCCCCGGCAAAGACAAAGATCTCACGCTCCAGCTCCTGCCTTGCCATGGTGAGCAGCGCTCGCGCCACTGCTGCGGTCAGAGGCGCGGAGACGTGCTCAAGCGGTTCGGACGTGAGCGCCACCCGGCAGGCTCGGATGACGGCGAGGAGTTCGACATCGACGAGGTAACGAGGGGCCGTGGTGATCAGGCCCCGTCGCATGTGTCGGAAGCAGGAAAGCTCGAGCGCCGACAGGGCGCTGATGGCGGCGTCGTGGATCGCCTCGCAGACAGCAGCGCGTTCAGCGGGCGGGTTTGCGACCAGAGGGCGGAGGGCAACCGAGACGACATCGGCGGCCTCAGCTATGCGCCGGATCCCGTCGTCAGTGGCGGTCCGATCGGTCCGAGCCCAGCCAAGGAGCACGGTGGCCAATCCGACCGTTGCGATCGCTGCCCCTCCTGCGTCTCGCAGCCCGAAGGCGACCGCAGTGCCGACGCCTGTCATTGCTATGGCCACGTGCGTGATCTGCTGAAGGTTTCCGAGCTCGCGCCACCAGGAGATGCGGGCCAGAGGAACGACCGGGAGCTCGGCGACCCGGACCATCAAAGCCAAGCCCAGGGCTAGGGCCGCGACCAGTGCGGCACCAGCGAGCAGGGATTCCACCGTTTGCGACCACTGGCCCTGGAACACAGCGACAGCCAAGAGAGCGACGGCGGCAAGCGCGAGGACCAGGTCCAACACCACCAGCGTGATTGTGAGGAACGACCCGGCGAGACGAACCACTCGGAACAGCCGAGCAACGCGCCGAGCTCCGTTGTCGCCCTGGTTCAAGATGTCCGTGACACCGAGCAAGATGAGAGCTGGCCCGAGTCCCGCGCCAAGTGCACCGAGCCAGTTCCACCCCGGGTCAATCGAAGCCAGGATCACGATCCCGGAGACGGTCCCGGTCGCGCCGACGACAGTCGGCACGTAGCCGCCGCGTCTCGGGGTCTCCGCTCGCCGACGCCCCGTCGGCAGCTCGTCACGAAGGTCGAGCGCTCTCTGCATCAGTAGCCCATGCGGTGCTCGGGCTCGTCTCCGGGGAGGCGCCTGAGATGCGGTCTTGTCTCGCACGCGGTCCCGGAGCGGCTCAGCGTCGAGGGCGGAAATCACGCTACGTCCTCGGTCCCGCAGCGGACGACGGCTGCGATCTGCTCTGCCATTTCCACGATCGCCACGGCGTCGGTGCTCAGCGCAACCTTGTCGGCCAGCGACGGACTGTAGGCACGCACCTGGTCGCCGGTGAGGTTGTGCCAAATGGGCAGAAGCGTCTGCTCACCGGCAACGGTCCGAGTGACGAGGCCGTCGAGCTCGTGGTTGGTCCATCCCTTGGCGAAGAACCGCTCGGAGAGGATGACGATCCCGAAACGGCTCGCCCGGATTCCCTGATCGATCTTCCGACGGAGGCTGTCGCCGATCGTCAGCTCTGTCTTGTCGAGCCAGACGCTGATGCCGAGGTCGACGAGGGCGTTGCGCAGCGGAACGGCAACCGCTTCCTTGTCCTCGCTGGCGTGGGAGATGAAGACGTCCCAGGTCTGCCCGCCCAGGAGATCGCCGTCAGGCTCGACCGGTTCGCGAACCTCGATGTCGCTGATCGGGCTGCGCTCGCGGATCGGGGCCAGCATGCCGGGAGGGGGAGGCTGCACGGCGACATTTGCTCGGACTCGCCCAGCGAGGCCGCCCAGGTCAACGACGACGAACCAGTGGCCGCTGTTGGGGATCGGGAGGCGGACGGGCGATCTGGTGGCGCGGCCGCCGTGGAACGAAAAGCGGCGGCCGGCCTTCAGGGCGTGGTAGTTGCTCGCGGTCATCAAGCGGACGTTCGCCTGCTTGTCGAGGGTGACGACGGCGACTGCGCCCTTCTTCTGCTGCTTCAGGTCGAAGTAGAGGTGCTGCATGATCCGGCGCTCACTTCTTGTCGCGCGGAGGGTTGGGGTCGTTGCCGGGCGCGATGGTGTCGGAGTCGCGGATACGGCCGTCGCGGCCGTGGATGACGACCTCGCCGCCGCCTGCGTTGCCGACGATCTGGCCAGCCCTGCGTACGGCCTCGGCCTGGGTGTGGGTGTGGGCACTGGATCGCTGGGCGCCGGGAGCACGGACGTCCCAGCCGCCATACTGGTTGGGGACAACGTGCCTGCGGTTGTTGTTGCTCATGGTCTTCTCCTGCTGGATCTCATCTTGTGGGTCTGGCTCGTCCGGTGATGAGATGCAGGTGCAAGTCGCATGCGATCACCTCGCGTGCCGCGGGCGTCTGGTGGCTAGACCAGGCGCCCGCACTGCGTTGCATGCCAGTTTGCGCCCGAATATTTTCACGCGATTTGATCTGCCTCTTGGCGGCGCGTCAGACCCGCCCACCGGCGTGTCGGCCCTCAAGCATCACCACTCTGACCTGCGCGAAGCGGTATGTTGTTTTCGCGCGATTTATTGGAGGTCTTGGATGTCGAAGGCGACGGTCACCCGGCTGGACGAGGCATCGGACCGAGACGTCCAGACTGCGGAATGCGCTAACCCGCGGTGTGATGAGGTCATCCAGCGCCGTGGCGGACGGGGGCGCCCGCGGGATTACCACGACGATGAGTGTCGTCGAGCAACGGCGGAAGTGAAGCGGCGCCTCGAGTCACGCTTGGATCACTACAAGGAACAGGTCGCGATCCTCAGCGAGCGCTACGCCCCCTACGAGAAGGCGCCCGGCATGGGCGAGTCCAGCGGACCCGCCGACGCAACGAGGCTCACTGCCGAGCAGATTCGGATCGCGCGTGAGGCCGTCAGCAAGGTGGACGGTGCTGCTCCGTTCCTCCGCAAGCATGATGGCGAATTTGCGGCTCAGCTGATCGAGCTCTTCGATGCTGTCGCTCC
>NZ_JBMCZA010000157.1:628-1773 GCF_048654705.1 Nocardioides sp. CPCC 206348 | reverse complement strand
GCTGGCGCGATGTCGTCGAGCAGCGGATTGCGGCCCTGGAACCATGCCTGGATGACGGACGCGGTGTCGTTCTCGCTGAGCAGCGTGGCTGCCTGGTAGGCCACACGAAGACGTTCGATGACCTCGTCCGGAGGTGCGCTCTCGTCAGCAGAGTCCGCCCAGGCTCGCACGGTTCGCGTGTCTGCGACGGAACTCAGGTAGGCGACGAGCTTCGTGCCGAGCAGCTCGCACAGGCTCTGGACGAGTTTGGAACTACGGACGACGTTGAGGCCAGGACTCGCGCCGGGGAATGCCGCCGCTGACTCGAACAGCGGCTCGCTGCGGCTGCGGACGGCCCGGCGAAAAGCCGCAGTGGCGGTCTCGTACGCGGCGGTGTTGAGCCGGGAGAGAGGGATGCTGTCGTGGTCGTAGGTGCGCCACATCATCCCAGTCACGAAGACCCAGAGGTGGCTGGGCGGGACGCTGAACGCGGTACGCGGGCCACGCTGGCTTCTCCACACCAGATCGGTCCCGCGCGGCGAGAGGGCGATGGTGTCTCCTCGCTCGTCGCTGTGCTCGCGGTCGGCCGGCAGGAAGCTCATGGTCGCCAGTGGCTCGATGCCGCGGTGCAGGAGGTCGCTGAAGTCGTTCTCGGACCCGGTGATCGGTTGAAGGTCGTGGGTGAGGAAGCGGAGGACGGCGTCGGCTCGGTCGAGGCCGGCGAGGATGTCGTCGGGTTCGGTGACGCGTACCCAGTGCTGGAGGATCTCGACGAAGATCGCGGCCTCCTCGGTGTGGTGTGCGCCGTAGACGCGTTCGCGTACGGCGCCGCCGGGCCCGGGGATGCGGGCGGTGAACGCAAAGTCGCCGAACGGGCCGGGCGTGGTGAAGTCGAGAGTGACGCTGATGCCATCGGGCTGCGGGACGACCAAGACGGGCTGCGTCGTCCGAGGCTCGGCCGAGCTGTCGGGGTCGTCATCGGTCGGCATGTCGCCCTCGTCTCCGCGGGTGTCTCGACTGCACCGTTCCCGGGCTGTTGGTCGTCTGCTCATGGTGGCCCGATCGGGTGCCCTGGTCCGGGTTCTCCACAGACGTGGGATCTGTGGGGAGCCGGATGACGCGAAGCTGGACGGCGATGCAGATGGCGTCCTGATCGTCGGCGAAGC
>NZ_JBMCZA010000157.1:0-582 GCF_048654705.1 Nocardioides sp. CPCC 206348 | reverse complement strand
CCTGGCATCGAGGGCGTCGTCGTGGGTGAGGTGGACGCTGAGGAGCTCCTCGCAGTCCCACAGTCCCCAGACCTCCGTGATGGTCTTCATGCGGTGCTCCGCTTCGCTACGGCGGTGCTCTGGACGAGCAAGGTCAGGGCGTCGGTCGCGGCTTGGTCCAGGCGGCCGGCATAGGAGCGGTAGTGGGCGCGCTCGTGGCTCTTTGGCGGGTGCTGCCAGCCGGGGCTGGTGTCGATGTGTCCGTGCGTATACTCGGTCCAGAGCCAGGTGACGGCGTACTGCTGGCTGGCCGTGTGGCTCGCGGGCAGGTGGATCCGCGCCCAGGGGCGGTACCAGCCGCGGCGGCGCAAGAGGCGTCGTACGGCGTTCTCCCGGGCGCGGTAGTCGACCGCGGGGTCGAGTTCGTTCGCGACTCGGGTCAGCGCTGCTATGAAGTCGCCGCCCGAGACGAGGAGGTCGGCGCTGCAGGCGCGGGCGGTCTTCGACCCCAGCTCTGGAGGGAGGCCGAGTGCCGAGGCGGCCTGGGCCCACGTGAGGTTTCTGAGGTGTTGGCGGGTGAGGCACAGGGCGACGAACAGGCGT
>NZ_JBMCZA010000156.1:65253-66936 GCF_048654705.1 Nocardioides sp. CPCC 206348 | reverse complement strand
CGGGCCTGGATGGCGGTGAGCTCCTCGGCCGCGGCATCGGCTCCGGCCCGGTCGCCACGGACCTCGGCGATCTCGGATCGTGCCGCGAGCAGCGGCGCGAGGCGGAGGTCACCGAACGGCGGGCGTTCCTTCCACGGCACCTCCATCGGGTACTCGATCTCGCCGCGCACCATCTCCTCGGCGACGTCGGCGCGTCCCTGCGCCAGCCGCACCAGGGCGAGCCCCGGCTGCGGTGACCACGCCCGCTCGTGCGCCTCGAGATAGGCCTCCTCGGCGCCGACGAGATCGCCCCGGAGCAGCCGGATGTTGCCCAGCTCGACCAACGGCCACCCGAACTCTCGACGCATCCACGGGCGGAGCTCGACGCAGGCAGCCAGCGCCTCCTCCTCCGCCGCTGCGGCCGGACCCGAGACGCGCAGCAGCTCGGCGCGATGGATCCGGCAGCGGCCGTTCGTCCCCCCGAAGGCCCGGCCCTGGCGCCAACGGTCCATGGTCTCGGTCCACTCCCGCGCGCGGTCGTGACGACCGACCCACTGCGCCGCGCAGATCAGCTCGCAGTAGACGTTGCCCGTGGTCAGCGGATCGAACGCGCCCGCTTCCAGGTCGGCCGCCAGCTCGTCGAGCATCGCGATCCCGCGGTCGACGTCGCCAGCGTGGATCGCCAGCCGGGCCAGTGCCGTCCGGCCCAGGCCCTGCGCCGGAGCGACGCCGAACAGCTGGCCGAGCTCGACCGCCTCCAGCGCGGGCTCCAGCGCCGACTCCGGGTCGCCCGACAGGAAGCGTTCATACGCAGCGACGATCGCCAGCAACGCGTGCACCGGGCCGGCCGGTGCGTCACCGAGCGACCGCTTCGCACGAGCCGTCCAGCCCCGGACCGGCGCCATCAGGCCGGTCTCGCAGAGCAGGTTGATGGCGACCATGGCGGCCGCCCGCGCGGCATCGACCGGTTCGCCGGCGGCTGTCTGGACGTCGTACAAGCGCTCCCAGGCGGAGACCGAGGCCTCGAACTCACCCGCGCCGTACGCCTCGACCGCCCGCGCCTCCAGCGCGGCAGGCGTGTCGGGGGTCGTCACTGTCGCATTGTGACACCGGTTGTCACGCCTCAGGGGTGAATCAGTTCCCCGACCACAGGAGCCCGTCATGCACCTCCCGAAGACCGACCTCCCGATCAAGATGAATGCCCTCGGCGCGACCGCCCGCCACCTCCCCAACTTCGGCATCGGGTCCGGCCCGCTGGCGGTCGAGTACTTCACCCTCGCCGCCGGTGTCGACATCGCACCGCTGCTGCAGGGCCTGCCCGACGACGCCTGCCAGGCCGAGCACTGGGGCTACCTGCTGAACGGCAAGGTCGTGGTGACCTACTCCGACGACTCCCAGGAGTTCTGCAGCGGCGGCGACGTCTTCTACTGGCCCGCGGGCCACTCGGTGCGCGTGGAGGAGGACGCCGACATGGTCCTGTTCAGCGCGCAGGACGAGCACCTGCAGGCGATGAACCACATGCTCGAGAAGCTCGCGACCATCCCCGCCTGAGGAAAAGTCGGCACCGGACTGATGCGCGTCGGCGTCGTTGGTGCCACCATCGGGAATGGATCTCGGGCATCCCGGAAGGACACCACCATGGACACCTCCACGGCCCGAGTCGCCCTTGCTGCGCTGGCCCTCCTGGCACCCGTGCTCGTCGGC
>NZ_JBMCZA010000156.1:61404-65217 GCF_048654705.1 Nocardioides sp. CPCC 206348 | reverse complement strand
CGGGGGCGGAGGCGGCGGCGGAGTACCCGAGGTCAAGACCGCGGCCCTCGGCACGCCGGTCGACATCGAGTTCCGGGCCTCCGGCGCGGACACCGTGCAGGGCACGGGTACGGTCACCGTCACCGCGGTGCGGGAAGGGGCGATCAAGGACCTGACCGACGCCGGCTTCGAGCTGGATCCCGAGGAGGCGGCGACCACGCCGTTCTACGTCGACGTGACGTTCCAGAACAACGCGGACGTCGAGGTCGACATCCAGGGAATGTCGGGGCGCGACCAGGACAACACCCTGATCCTTCCGCTGATCCTGCTCGATCTCAGCGGTGAGGGCTTCGCCCCCTGCCCGAAGGTGCCCCGGAAGGTGGCGGCCGGACAGTCGGCCACGGGCTGCTCGATCATCCTGGTGCCCGAAGGTGCCACCCTCGAGAAGGTCAGCTACAACGCAGGTGGAGCTGCCGGTTTCCTCTACTGGGAATCCGGGCTCTGAGTCAGGCGGGCCACCGCAGCGTCGATCCGCTCGTCGGTGGCCGTGAGCGCCACCCGCACGTGCTTCGCGCCGGCCGTTCCGTAGAACGCACCCGGCGCGACGAGGATCCCCTGCGCGGCCAGGTCGGCGACCATCGCCCAGCAGTCCGGTCCGTCGGGACCCTTGGTGGTCCAGAGGTACAGCGACGCCTCGGAGTGCTCGATCGTGTAGCCGGCCGACTCCAGCGCTGCGCGCAGCTTCGTACGACGGGCGCGGTAGCGCTCGTGCTGCTCGGCGACATGGGCCTCGTCACCGAGCACGGCGGCCATGGCCCGCTGGGTGGGGCCGGGCATCAGCAGTCCGAGGTTCTTGCGGACGGCGAGCAGCTCGGCGATCACTGCGCGGTCACCGGCGACGAACCCGCAGCGGTAGCCGGCGAGGTTGGACCGCTTCGACAGCGAGTGGACGATCAGGATGCCGTCGGCCGATCCGCCGCAGACGTCGGGGTGCAGGACCGAGGTTGCCTCGCCCTCCCAGACGCAGTCGAGGTAGCACTCGTCGGACACGAGGAGCACGCCCCGCTCGCGGCACCAGTCGACGACCTTCTTCAGGTGCTCCTTCGGGAGCACCCGGCCGGACGGGTTGGACGGCGAGTTGATCCAGAGCAGCTTCGGCGTCTCGGGCCCGAAGCTGGTCAGGGAATCGGTCGCCACCGACGTCGCGCCGACGTACGCCGCACCGACCTCGTAGGTCGGATAGGCCAGTGCCGGGTACCCGATGATGTCGCCCGGGCCCAGGCCCAGGTTGGCCGCCAGGGTGGAGATGAACTCCTTGGACCCGATCAGCGGCAGCACCTGGTCGAGGCCCAGGCCGGTGACACCGTGGGTGCCGGCCAGCCAGTCCACGACCGCCTGGCGGACCTCGGGGATCCCGATGGTGAGCGGGTAGCCGGGAGAGTCCGCGGCAGCCGCCAACGCGGCGCGGGCCACCTCGGGCGTCGGGTCGACCGGCGTACCGATCGACAGGTCGACGATCCCGCCCGTGTGGGCGCGCGC
The DNA here is from genome assembly GCF_048654705.1 of Nocardioides sp. CPCC 206348. Lineage (NCBI taxonomy): Bacteria > Bacillati > Actinomycetota > Actinomycetes > Propionibacteriales > Nocardioidaceae > Nocardioides > Nocardioides sp. CPCC 206348. The sequence goes on along the minus strand of NZ_JBMCZA010000156.1, from coordinate 63,699 downwards.
CTGTTCGGCGTACTGCGTCAACTGGTCCCAGGGAAAGTCGGGAAGCCGCCGCGAGACCGGCTCAGCCACTGAGGTGCTCAGTGTTCGTCGTGGATCTGCGGCTCGAGCGCAGCGACGAGCTCGGCGTCCTTGTCGATCTCACCCATCTTGGCGGCACCGCCGGGCGAGCCGAGGTCGTCGAAGAACTTGACGTTGGCGTCGTAGTAGTCCTTCCACTCCTCCGGGACGTCGTCCTCGTAGAAGATGGCTTCCACGGGGCACACGGGCTCACACGCACCACAGTCGACGCACTCGTCGGGGTGGATGTAGAGCATCCGCTTGCCTTCGTAGATGCAGTCGACCGGACATTCATCGACGCACGCACGGTCCTTCAGGTCAACGCACGGCTGCGAGATGATGTAGGTCATCGGTGTTCCTCCTGGACCAGGGCCTTCAACTTCGGAGACTGCGGGGCGACACGAAAGACTTTCGTGTCAGGGGGTCAGCCTAGTATCCCCACCGTGCCTTCCGTGCGCAGACCCTCCTCTTCTGGACAAGATCCGTCCGCAGACCCTCCGACCGGCCACGCCCTCGGGCCGCACGTGGTCGGCCAGCGGGTCGTCGTACGACGGATCGTCCGAGGCGAGACCGGGCCGACCGGGGGTCCCGCCATGACCGATCTCCTGGGCGTCTGCGTCGCCTGGGGCGACGGTGTCTGCGTCGTCCAGCCCGAGACCGGGGGCGCCGTCACCATCACGCTCGCCGACATCGTCTCGGGCAAGCCGGTGCCACCGCGCCCCTCGATCCGGCAACGCGTCAGCGCGCGGGATGCGGAGTCGCACACCGGAGCGCTCTGGCCCGCGGTCGAACGCGTCGCCCTCGGCGGCTGGGAGCTGCGCTTCGACCCCGCCCCCGTCGGCCGCGTCCTCAAGCGCGCCAACTCGTGCCTGGCCATGGGCGACCCCGGCCTCGCTCTCCCGCGGGCCCTGGCCGCGATCGAGGAGTTCTACGCCGAGCGCGGCCGCGACCCGCTGGCCCAGGTCGAGGTCGGGTCACCCGAGGAGGACGCCTTCCGCGACGCCGGATGGCAGCCCCTCGACCACGGGGAGTCGGAGCTCTGGCTCGCCTCCGTCTCCCGTGTACGACGATCGCTGCCGCCGCCCGTCCGCCCGGTGGAGCTCGTGGTCCATGGTCCGCGGGCCGTGGCGAGCGTGGGCTCCGGCTGCGACCCGCTCGCGGAAGGGCACGCAGCGATCGACGGCGACTGGATCGGCCTGCACGGCGTGACCGTCGACCCCACCCACCGCCGCCGGGGCCTGGCCACCGCCGTGGTCTCCGAGCTCCTCGAGTGGGGTGCCGAACAGGGGGCGATGACGGCGTGGCTGCACGTCGAGACCGACAACCCCGGCGCACAGGAACTGTGGGCGGCACTGGGCCTGGCCCCGCACCACGCTTGCCGGTACCTCAGGCCGCCCTCGTCGTCGTAGGCTCACCAGATGGGCATCCCTGGTCGCGACCTCCCCGTGCGCAGGATCCGTTTCGGCTACCCCCAGGGGTCGCTGCGCCAGCACTACGTGGACGACGACCTCGTGATGAGCCACGTCGTCGCGGTGCTCTCCGCGACCTTTCCACCGGGCGAGGACTTCTTCGTCCGATCGGTGCGGCACTACGGCGACGCCATCAGCGACAGCGAGCTGAAGCAGCAGGTGCGCGGATTCATCGGGCAGGAGGTCACGCACGGCCGGGAGCACCGCGAGCTCAACCAGAGGCTCCAGGAGATGGGCTATCCCACCCACCGCGTGTCCCGGTTCGTGAAGGCAGTGCTCGCCGATGCCACCCGGCGTGCTCCGGCCCGGCTCTGCCTCTCGTACACGGCGGCACTGGAGCACTACACGGCGACGCTGGCTGAGTGCCTGCTCACGAAACCCGAGGCCCAGCGGCTGCTGGGCGACACCGAGGTGCGCAACATCCTGCTGTGGCACGCACTGGAGGAGACCGAGCACAAGGCCGTCGCTTTCGACGTCTACCGCGCCACGGGTGGGTCAGAACGAGTGCGCAAGCTCAGCTTCGTGATCCAGACCTTCGGGCTCGGTGGGCTCGTCGTGATCGCCACCGCGCTGTCGATGCTTCGCGACCGCGCGACCTACCACCCGGTCCGGCTCCTCCGCAGCCTGCTCCGGCTGCGGACCTCGCCGTTCCTGGCCGCCGACGTCCGCAGCCAGCTCCGCGACTACCTCCGCACGGGATTCCACCCTGACGACCACGACAACACAGCACTTCTGGAGCGCTGGACGGCCGAGCTGTTCGGACCTGGGG
>NZ_JBMCZA010000156.1:61203-61394 GCF_048654705.1 Nocardioides sp. CPCC 206348 | reverse complement strand
TCGGCCAGGGCTCCCAGGGCGTCGCCCGTCAGCCGGTAGGTCGTCCACTCCTGCATCGGCCTCGCACCGAGGGCCTCGTAGAACTCGATCGACGGGGTGTTCCAGTCGAGCACGGCCCACTCGACGCGCTGGTAGCCGCGGTCGACAGCGATCCGCGCGAGGGCAGCCAGCAACGCCTTGCCCAGCCCGCC
>NZ_JBMCZA010000156.1:61126-61193 GCF_048654705.1 Nocardioides sp. CPCC 206348 | reverse complement strand
GCACGCTGGTCGACCACCTGCACTGACGCAGCTTGAATCCGCACCGTCTACTGGTCGGCCCTACTGC